>NZ_RPSE01000026.1:0-35308 GCF_003949955.1 Streptomyces sp. WAC05292 | reverse complement strand
GGCGGATGCTCACCGCCGCCGACACCCCCGACGGGGCCGCCCGCACCCTCGCCGTCGACGGCCGGCCGCTCACCGGCGCCGGCGTCCAGATCCGCCGCGTCGCCGGATTCCACCAGGGACGGCTGCTCGTCGAGGCCGGGCTGCGCGACCCCGCCGAACAGCAGGTGCTGCTCCTCGACCCCGACTCCGGCGCGCACACCGTCCTCGCCGGCGACACCGGCGTCCCCGCCGTGCACAGCGTCATCGCCTCGGCCGGCTCGCTGCTGCTGACCGCCGCCGACCGCGACGGCATCCGCCGCACCCTCCACACCGCCGACGGGCGGCGGTTCACCCCCGGCGACCTCTCACAGCCGCTGCCGTACCGGGTCGCGCCGCTGCTGGAGCGCGTCACCGAGCACGGCGTCCCCACCGCGCTCGTCCTGCCCAGCGGGCACGTCCCCGGCAGGCGGCTGCCCGTCCTCGTCGACGGCTACGGCGGGCCCGGATTCCAGGACGTCAGCGCCGAGCCGCGCCGCTGGCAGTACCGCCAGTGGTGGGCCGACCAGGGCTTCGCCGTCGTGACCGTCGACAACCGCGGCACCCCGTACGTCTCCCCCGCCTTCACGCACGCCATGTACCGGGGCTTCTCCGACGTCACCCTGGAGGACCAGGTCGCCGCGCTGCAGGCCCTCGGCGCCCGCCACCCCGACCTCGACCTCGCCCGCGTCGGCGTCCGCGGCTGGTCCTACGGCGGCTACCTCGCCGCGCTCGCCGTCCTGCGCCGCCCCGACGTGTTCCACGCGGCCTCGGCCGGCGCCGCGCCCACCGACTTCCGGCACTACGACACCGCGTACACCGAGCGCTACCTCGGCCTGCCCCAGGACCACCCCGAGGTCTACGAACGGGACTCGCTCATCCCCGACGCGCCGAAGCTGACCCGGCCGCTGCTGCTCAGCACCGGCCTCGCCGACGACAACGTCCACCCCTCCCACACCCTGCGCCTCTCCCGGGCGCTGACCGACGCGGGCCGCCCCCACCAGCTGCTGGCGCTGCCCGGCGTCACCCACATGACGCCCGGCGGGGTGAAGGAGAAGCTGATGGCGCTGGAGCTGGAGTTCTTCCGCCGCGAACTCGCCGCCTGAAGCCGCGCGCCCGCCGGGACGGCGAAGGGCCCCGGAGCCGATCGTGTCGGCTCCGGGGCCCCGCCTTCCCGGGTTCACCCGTCAGTCGCCCGGGAAGTGACAGGCCACCTCGCGGGAGGCGGCGATCCGCAGCAGGGGCCGCTCCGTGCGGCACACCTCCTGCGCCTTGGGGCAGCGCGGGTGGAAGGAGCAGCCCGGCGGCGGCGAAGCCGGGCTCGGCGGGTCCCCGAGCAGCACGATCCGCTCCCGCCGCCGCTCCGCCGCCGGATCGGGCAGCGGCACGGCCGACAGCAGCGCCCGCGTGTACGGGTGCTGGGGGGCGTCGTACAGGTCGCGCTTCGCACCGATCTCGACGATCCGGCCCAGGTACATGACCGCCACCCGGTCGCTGACCCGCTTCACCACGGACAGGTCGTGCGCGATGAACACGTACGACAGCCCGAGCTCCTCCCGCAGCCGCTCCATCAGGTTGACGATCTGCGCCTGCACCGAGACGTCCAGCGCGGACACCGGCTCGTCGGCGACGATCAGCCGCGGCCCGGTGGCCAGGGAGCGGGCGATGCCGATGCGCTGCGCCTGCCCGCCGGAGAACTCGTGCGGATAGCGGTCGATGTGCTCGGGGATCAGGCCGACCAGCTCCATCAGCTCCGCGGCGCGGCGCCGGGCGTCGGCCGCCGACCAGCCCTGCACGAGCAGCGGGTCGGAGATGATCCGCGAGACGGTCTGGCGCGGGTTCAGCGAGGAGTGGGGGTCCTGGAAGACCATCTGGACGTCGCGGCGCAGGGGCCGCAGGGCGCGCTGGGACAGGCGGGTGACGTCCCGGCCGTCGAAGACGACCGAGCCGGAGGTGGGCTCCAGCAGGCGGACGAGCATCCGGCCCGTGGTGGACTTCCCGCAGCCCGACTCCCCGACGAGTCCGAGGGTCTCCCCCGCGGCGAGGTCGAAGGAGACCCCGTCGACGGCGCGGACCGGCGCGCCCCGGCGGCCGGTCGCGGAGCGCCGGCCGGGGAAGGCCATGGTCAGGTCGCGCACCGACAGCAGGGCCGCCGGGCCGGCCTCGGCCGGGCTTCCGGCGGGCGGCGCGGCGTGGATGGGTGTGGTCATGGGGCCGCCTCCTCGGCGATGGGGGATCCGGCGTAGTGGCAGGCGGCCGCCCGGCCGGGGAGGTCCCCGTACGGCAGGAGCTGCGGCCGCTCCCGCGTGCAGCGGTCCGTGGCCGCCGTGCAGCGCGGGGCGAAGGCGCAGCCCGGGGCCGGGGTGAGCAGGGAGGGCGGGGAACCGGGGATGGCGCGCAGCGGGCCGTCGTCGCCGTCGTCGGCGAGGCGGGGCATGGAGTCGAGCAGGCCGCGCGTGTACGGGTGGGCGGGGTCGGCGAACAGGGTGTCGGCGTCGGCCTGTTCGGCGGCCCGGCCGCCGTACATGACGAGGACGTCGTGTGCGACGCGGGCGACGACGCCCAGGTCGTGGGTGATCATGACGATGCCGAGGCCGCGCTCCTGCTGGAGGCGGGCGAGGAGTTCGAGGATCTGCGCCTGGACGGTGACGTCGAGGGCGGTGGTGGGCTCGTCCGCGATGAGCAGCTCGGGCTCGCAGGCCAGTGCCATGGCGATCATGGCGCGCTGGCGCATGCCGCCGGAGAACTGGTGCGGGTACTCGCCCGCACGGCGGGCGGGTTCCGGGATGCCGACCTCGCCGAGCATCTCCACCGCACGCTTGCGGGCGGCGGCGCGGCCGCTGCGGAAGTGGACGCGGACGTGCTCGGCTATCTGCTCGCCGACGGTGTAGTAGGGGTGGAGGCTGGACAGCGGGTCCTGGAAGATCATGGCCATCTTCCGGCCGCGGAGCCGGGACAGCTCCTTCTCGGTCAGCCCGGTGAGCTCCCGTCCGTCGAGGCGGACGGAGCCCTCGACCTCGGCGCCGCGGTGCAGGCCCATGACGGCGAGCGAGGTGACCGACTTCCCCGATCCGGATTCGCCGACGATGCCGAGGGTGCGGCCGGCCTCGACGGTGAAGTCGAGGGAGTCGACGGCGCGTACGGGCCCGCGCGGGGTGCGGAAGGTGACCCCGAGGCCGCGTACGGCGAGGAGCGGCGCATCGGCGCTGCGGGGTGTGTCGGGGGCGCCGGTGGCGTCGGTGGCGTCGGTGGCGGCCATCAGTACCTCACCCTCGGGTCGACGACGGCGTACAGGAGGTCGACCGCGAGGTTGGCGACGACGATGAAGAAGGCGGCGAGCAGGGTGACGCCGAGGACGACCGGCTGGTCGGAGCTGACGAGCGCGCCGTAGAACAGCCTGCCGATGCCGGGGAGTCCGAAGATGGACTCCGTGATGACGGCGCCGGCGAGGAGTCCGCCGAGGTCCATGCCGAAGATGGTGAGGATCGGCGTCATGCCGGAGCGCAGGCCGTGCTTGACGACGACGGTGCGCTCGGGCATGCCCTTGGCGCGGGCCGTGCGGATGTACGGCTCGGCCATGGCCTCGATCATGGATCCGCGGCTCTGGCGGGCGTACATGGCGGCGTAGAGCAGGGCCAGTGCGGTCCAGGGCAGCAGGAGGTTGGAGGCCCAGCCGAGCGGGTCGGAGCCGAAGGGGGTGTAGGCGGGGTAGGGCAGCAGTCCGGCGATGCGGATGACGCCGTAGATGAGCATGACGGACGTGAAGTAGACCGGCAGGGAGGCGGCCGCGACGGCGCCGACCATGAGGGCCTTGTCGGTGGCGGTGTCCTTGCGCAGGGCGGCGGTGACACCGGCGCCCAGGCCGAGGACGAGCCACAGGACGGCCGCGCCGAGGGCGAGGGAGGCCGAGACGGGCAGGCGGTCCATCAGCAGGTCCCACACGGGCAGGGAGTTCTCGTACGAGTAGCCCAGGCAGGGGAAGTCGCAGCGGACGGCGTACTGGCCCGTGCCGAGGGTGCGGCCGGTGAAGATGCCGGTGAGGAAGTCGGCGAACTGCCGCCACAGCGGCAGGTCCAGGCCGAGGTAGGCCCGGACGTCGGCGATCCGCTCTGGGCTGCACGTCTTGCCGCAGGCGGCCGCGGCGGGGTCGGAGGGCAGGACGTAGAAGATGAGGAAGGTGACGGCGGCGATGGCCAGGAGCACGCCTGCGAGGGCGAGCAGCCGGCGGGCGAGGTAGAGGATCAACTGCGGCTCCCCCTCGGGTCGAGGATGTCGCGCAGGGCGTCGCCGAGCAGCGTGAAGGCCAGGACGGCGAGGAAGAGGAAGGTGCTGGGGATGGCGAAGTACATCGGGTCGGTCTCGTAGAAGGCCACGGACTCGGCGATCATCTGGCCCCAGGAGGGGGTGGGCGGGCGGACGCCGACGCCGAGGTAGCTGAGGGCGGCCTCGGTGCTGATCATGCCGGGGATGAGCAGGGTGGTGTAGGCGATGACCGGGCCGGAGACGCCGGGGAGGATCTCGCGGGTCAGGATCCGCCAGGAGCCGGATCCGGCGACGCGGGCGGCGTCGACGTACTCGCGGTGCTTGAGGGAGAGGGTCTGGCCGCGGACGACGCGGGCGACGCCGGGCCAGCCGAAGACGCCGATGACGGCGGTCATGAGGACGATGCGGTTGACGTCCTTGGCGACGGACAGCATCGCGATCATGAAGATGAGGGACGGGAAGGACATCGTCAGGTCCATCAGGCGGGACAGGACGGCGTCGGTGCGGCCGCCGAAGTAGCCGGCGGCGATCCCGGCCGCGGTGCCGGTGACGACGACGATCGCGGTCGCGGCGAACGCGATGAGCAGGGAGACCTGGGCGCCGGTGACGACGCGGGCGAACAGGTCGCGGCCGGTGACGGGTTCGACGCCGAGCCAGTGCTCGGGGCTGATCCCGCCGAAGGAGCCGAGGGGGAGGCCGCCGAGGTAGGGGTCGACGGCGGACTTGTCGAACTCCTCGGGGGACCAGCCGCCCAGGGCGCTGAGCCAGGGGGCGGTGGCGGCCATCAGGACGAAGAGGGTGACGACGCAGAGGCTGATGCGGACGGCGGGGCGGCGGCGGAGCTCCCGCCGGGCGAGCTGCCAGGGGCTGCTGCCCGGGGGGAGCGTCTCGGCCGTCGCGGCCTGGGGGGCTGCGGTGGCTGTCATGGGTGTCGTGGGTGTCGTGGCTCGGTTCCCGGGGCCGCTCAGCCCTGGCTCTTCGAGGGGTCCTTGAGGCCGATGGTCGCGTAGTCGATGGTGCCGGTCCACACGGGGTGGCCGAAGGCTCCGGCGATGTTGGTGCCGACGAGGAGGGGCTTGCGCTCCAGCAGGACGGGGATGGAGGGCGCCTTCTTCATGATCTCGGCGTCGAGTTCGGTCCAGGCCTGGTTGGCCTGCTTGGCGTCGGCCATGGCGTTGATCTCGTCGATGCGCTTCTGGACGGCCTCGTCCCGGAACTGTGCGTAGTTGCCCTGGTTGCCCTTCTCCTTGATGGTGCGGCCGTCGAAGACGAACGGGATCCAGGTGGAGCCGGAGGGGTAGTCGGGGCACCAGCCGGTGAAGGTCATGTCGGGCGTGGTGGAGAGGTCGCCGATGACGTCGTAGTAGGCGCCGGGGTCGACGGTGTCGATGACGACCTGGACGCCGGCGCGGGCCAGGCCCTGCTGGATGGCCTCGGCGGCGCCCTTGTCGCCGGTGGAGACGGAGAGGGAGACCTTCAGGCTCTCCTTGCCGGCGGCCTTGAGGAGCTCCTTGGCCTTGGCGGGGTCGCCGGCCGGGGCGATCTTGAGGGTGTCGGCCTGCTTGCCGCCGGTGAGGGCGGGCGGCAGGTAGGCGGTGGCGATCTCGTTGAGGGCGGGGCCGCCGCCCGCGGTGATGACCGCTTCCTTGTCGAGGGCGTAGTGCATGGCCTCGCGGACCTTCGGGTCGTTGAAGGGGGCGCGGGAGTTGTTCAGGTGCAGCATCGTGGTGCAGCCCTGGGACTCGGCGAGGAGGCGGGCCTTGACGTCGGGCTTGGGCAGCACCTTGGGGGCGCTCTCGGGGCGCATGTCGGAGTACTGCACGGCGGAGGCGTCGGCGCCTTCGGAGGCGATGATGCGGTCGTCGATCTGGCCGCCCTTGAGGCCCATGACGACGACGAACTTGTCCGGGTAGGCCTTGCGCACCTGGTCGGTCGCGGGGTCCCAGTGCTCGTTGCGGACGAGGACCAGCTGCTTGTCGCGGTCGTAGGTCTCGATCTTGTACGGGCCGGAGGAGAACGGGCGGGCGTCGTACTGGGTGCCCTTCTCCTGGGACTGCGGCACGGGGGCGAAAGTGGGGAGGGTGGCGGTCGCGGAGAACTCGGCGACGGGGCGCTTCAGTTCGAAGACGATGGTGCGGTCGTCGGGGGTCTTGACGGAGTCGAGGTGCTGCCCCTGGAGCGGGCCCTTGTAGTTCTCGCCGCCGGCCAGGTATTGGGCGGCGTAGTCGGGGCCGCCGGTGAGGTCGGGGGCGAAGGACCGCTCGACGTTGTACTTGATGTCCTGGGCCTTGATCGGGGTGCCGTCCTCGTACTTCAGCCCCTCCTTGAGGGTGAAGGTCCAGGTGCGGCCGCCGTTGGAGGGGGTCCCGAGGTCGGTGGCGAGGTCGGGGACGAGCTCGCTGCCGGCCTTGCCGGGCTCGGCCTTGAAGGTGACGAGGGTGCGGTAGAGCAGCCGGGTGCCGAAGTCCATCGCCGGCATCGTCCAGTTGCGGGCCGGGTCGAGGTGGGAGAAGTCCTGGTTCGACAGGACGGTGAGGGTGCCGCCCTTGGCCGGGGTGCCGCCGAGGACCTTGCCGTCGTTGGCGGCGGCGGGGTTGGCGGCTCCGTTGTCGGCGGAGCCCTTCTTGGGGTCGGAGCATCCCGTCGCGCCGAGTGCGATGGCCGCCACCAGGGCGGTGGCGAGGGCGAGTTGGCTGCGCTTGGTCATGGTCACTCCAGTGAAGGGCCGCGCTCTATGATGTGACCGGTAACATAGTAATGTGAAATTGTACTGACAAGGGATCGGACCCGCCGTTATCCAGCCGTGTCCAAATCCGGTGGTGCGCGGTCCGCTCCGGACCCGCCGCCGACGCGCCACGCGCGGCCGGAAATGCCCTTGCCCGCCCCGCGACGGCGTCGTTGGATGGCCCTTTCGCTCAAGCGGGGCTCCCAGGGGGATACATGGACACGAGAGGGTCAGGGGTGCCGTCGCAGCCGTCGGCGCCGCCCAGGCCGACGGGGTCGGCGGCGCAGCCGGGCGGGGTGCCGCCCGTTCCGCAGCGGCCGCCCGGCGCGGCGCCCGCACCCGCCGGGAAGGGCCGGCCGCTCGACCTGACCGTCACACGGCGGCTGCTGTGGGTGGGCGGGGCCGTGTATCCGCTCGCGAACGTCGCGCGGGTCTACACCTTCGTCCTCCGCCCCCGGCGCAAGGAGGCCGTGCTGCAGTGGCTGCGGCGGACGGCGGTCACGTTGCTCGCGGCTCTGGGCTTCACCCTGTTCGGGGCCATCGCCGAGGCCCTCACGCGCGGCGAGAGCGGCTTCGGCGGCGTCCTCGCGTTCGTCTGGATCGCCTCCGTCGCCGCCCTGATCTGGTTCGCCGCCGACATGCTCGCCGTCGTGACGGCGTCCTCGCACTTCACGCTCGGGGTGGAGACGAACGGCCAGTCGACGGCCCTCGCCACCGGCGACCCCGCGCAGCTCGACGAGGCGGTCCACCGGATCGCCTACGCCATCGAGCACCCGGACACGGAGCTGCGGCTGACGGTGGAGCAGCTCTCCATCAGCAACCCGAGCAACTACTACTTCGGCGACACGGTCAACATGTACGGCGGAAACGGCAACGTGGGGATGCGCAGCGCATGAGCGGAGACAGCTACAACTTCGGCAACGTCGTCAACATGCACGGCGGCCAGGGCAACACCGGCATGTCGTTCGGCGGGGGCGCGGCGGCGGGGCCGGCCCTCTCCCCCGCCGCGGAGCGGGCTCTGCTTGAACTGCTGCCGCTGGTGCAGGAGTTGCGGGCACGGGTGCCGCAGGTGGCCGTGCAGCGGATCGACGAGTCCCTGCCGGCCCTCGCGGCCGACGCCGCCGTCTCGCCCGAGCAGCGGTACAACGCGCTGACCGCGGTCGCGGGCATCGCCGCGACCGTCGGGGCGATCGGGCAGCCCGTGGTCGAGGCGGTCAGCGCGCTGCTCGGGCTGCTCGGCGGCTGAACCGGCCGGGCGGGCCCGGGCACGGGCCGGACGGGCGGCCGGCCGGCCGGGGCATTCAGCCGGTGAGGCCGGAGCCGAGGCCGCCCGCCGCGGGTCGGCCCACCGGCTCGTCGCGGCCCTCCGCCCACAGGGAGCGCACGTGCCCGAGGTGGCGGGTCATGCACGCCTCGGCCGCCTCCGCGTCGCCCGCGATCATCAGGTCGAGGAGTTCCAGGTGCTCCTCGGCGGAGGAGACCAGCTTGCCCGCCTCGTCCAGACCGGTGAGCCCGTAGAGGCGGGAGCGCTTGCGCAGGTCGCCGACGGTCTCGACCAGGCGCTCGTTCCCTGCGAGCCCCAGCAGCGTCAGGTGGAAGCGGCGGTCCGCCTCCAGGTAGCCGATGAGGTTGTGCTCGCGGGCACTGGTGACGATCTCCTCCGCGATGGGGCGCAGGGCCTCCAGCTGCTCGCGGGGGGCCATCCGGGTGACCTTGCCGACCGTCGGAACCTCGATCATCGTGCGGAGTTCGGTGTACTGGTCCAGGTCGCGTTCGCTGACCTCGGTGATCCTGAAGCCCTTGTTGCGGACGGGCTCGACCAGGCCCTCGCGGGCGAGGTCGAGCATGGCCTCGCGGACGGGGGTGGCGGAGACGCCGAGTTCGGCGGCGAGCCCGGGGGCCGAGTAGACGCTGCCGGGGCGCAGTTCGCCCGCTATCAGAGCCGCTCGGAGGGCGTGGCCGACCTGGTCGCGGAGCCGTTCCTGGGCCTTGATGAGGCTGTGCTGCTTCAGGTCACCCATTGCTTGTCCTCCGAGAGATCGCAGAGGAACAGCGTACAATGTCACGTTTCGCTGTTCTTCCCGGCGGCCGTGTACAGCGCCACCGCCACGGCGAGATCCTCCCAGGCCATGCCCACGCTCTTGAAGAGCCGTGGACAACCCGCCGGACCCGGCCCCGGCGCCCGCCCCGCGACCAGATCGGCCAGGGTGGCCGTGATGTGGCCGGGCCCGATCGCGCCCTCCGCCTCCGGAACCAGCAGGTCCCCCGCCTCCCGCAGGGCCGCCGAGCGGGCTTCGACGTACACGGCCGAGCGCCGCACCAGCGCCGTGTCCGTCTCGCGGGCGTCCGGCTCGTGCGAGCCGACCGCCACCACCACCGCGCCGGGCTCGACGAGCCGCCCGTCGAAGAGCGGGGTGCGGGCCGTGGTGCAGCACAGCACCAGGTCCGCCCCGGCCACGTCCGCCGCGGTGCCCGTCCGCGCGGGGACGCCCAGCGTGCGGGCGTGCTCCGCCAGGGCCTTCGCGCCCGGGCCGTCCGGGTCTCTGCCGACGACCACGGCCTCGGCCAACTCCCGCACCGCGGCCGCGGCTTCGAGGTGCCCGTACGCCTGCGGGCCGGTCCCGAAGAGCACCAGCCGCAGCGGCCGCCCGGCCGGGGCCAGGTGCCGCAGGGCCAGCGCGGAGACCGCCGGGGTGCGCAGCGCCGTGAGGGCGGCGCCGTCGAGGAGGGCGACCGGGCGGAGGGTGGGGCCGTCGAGGAGGAGGTAGGAGCCGGTGATCCGGGGCAGGCCGCGCGCCGGGTTCCCCGGCGCCACCCCGGCGATCTTCACGCCGGCGTACGGCCCCTGCGCGGCCGGCATCAGCAGCAGCTCCCCGCCGCCCGGCACGGCGACCGCGCTGCGCTGCGGGCAGACCTCCGGGTCGAGCCCGGCGCGCAGCGCGGCGGCCAGGGCGTCGGCGGCCGCGGCCGGGCCGAGCAGGGCCGTGGTCTCGGCGGCGCCGATCTGCCGGATCACAGCAGGAACCCGGCGCCGAGCGCGTCGTGCGGGTCGAGCGTGAAGCGGTGCTCGCCGGTGCGGTACGCGGAGCCGGTGACCTCGGTGACCAGGCCGTCGGGGGCCGCCCCGGGCGCGGCGGCCGCGGGGACGATCCGACCGGTGAACACCGTCCCGGCCACCGACTCGTGCAGCAGGGAGTCCTCCGGTCCGAGGCGGCCGTCCTCGGCGAGGAGCGCGAGCCGCGCGGACGTGCCGGATCCGCAGGGCGAGCGGTCGACCTGCCCGTCGGCGAAGACGGTCACGTTGCGCTGGTGCGGTCCGAAGGGGGTGTCCGGGAGCTCCTCGTGGAGGATCACCCCGTAGACGCCCGAGAGCAGCGGGCCGTCCGGGTGCCAGGTGGCGGGGTGGCCGGCGAGCGCGGTGCGGATCTCGCGGCCGGCGCGCACCAGGTCCCCGAGCGCGGCCCGGGAGACGTCCAGGCCGAGGTCGCGCGCCCGGACGGAGGCATAGCAGGCGCCGGCGTGGGCGATGTCGGCCTCCGCGATCCCGAAGCCGGTGGCGACGGGCACCTTGCGGGCGCCTACCCGGGCCGCGACGTTGCGGAAGGTGACGCCGGTGGTGCGGCCGCCGCTGCGGTGGACGGTGGCGGCGACCCGGCCCGAGGGCACGTCGATCCGCACCGGGACGTCGCCCTCGTCGGGGGCGGGCACCCGGCCCGTGTCCACGGCCCAGGCGCCGAGCGCCATGGTGCCGTGGCCGCAGGCGGTGGAGTAGCCGTCCTTGTGCCAGAAGAGGACGCCGAAGTGGGCGCCGTCGTCGTCCGGCGGCACGACGAACCCGCCGTACATGCCGGCGTGCCCGCGCGGCTCCTGCACGAGCAGGCGCCGTACGGAGTCCAGCGCGCCCGGCCGCGGCGCCGTGCCGGAGCCGCCGGGGCCGATCGCGGTGGCGCAGCGCTCGGCGACGGTGTCGCCGGGGGCGGGCGGGAGGCCGGGGTCGGCGGTGTCGACGATCCGGAACGGCTCTCCGGCCGCGTGGTAGTCGGCGGTGCGCACCTCGGGCACGGCGGGGTCGTCGGCGGTCACAGCAGGAACCCTCCGGGGAAGGGGTCGGACGGGTCGAGGAAGTACTGGGCGGTGCCGGTGATCCAGGCCCGCCCGGTGACCGTGGGCACCACGGCCTCGTACCCGCCGACGGTGGTGCGGCCGACGAGCCGGCCGGTGAACTCGGTGCCGATGAAGGACTCGTTCACGAAGTCGGCGCCGAGGTCCAGGAGGCCGCGGGCGTGCAGCTGGGCCATGCGCGCGCTGGTGCCCGTACCGCAGGGCGAGCGGTCGAACCAGCCGGGGTGGATGGCCATGGCGTGCCGGGAGCGGCGGGCGTCGGAGCCGGGGGCCGCGAGGTAGACGTGCTTGACGCCGGCGATGGCGGGGTCCTCGGGGTGGACGGGCCGGTCGGCGGAGGAGTTGACCGCGTCCATGATCGCGAGCCCTGCGGCGATCAGGTCGTCCTTGCGGGCGCGGTCGAAGGGGAGGCCGAGGGCGTCGAGCTCGACGAAGGCGTAGAAGTTGCCGCCGTAGGCGAGGTCGTAGGTGACGGTGCCGTATCCGGGGACGTCGGCCTTGAGGTCGAGGCCCGCGCAGTAGGCGGGGACGTTGGTGAGGGTGACGGCGGTGGCCGCCCCGTCCTCGACGCGGACGTCGACGGAGACGAGTCCGGCGGGGGTGTCGAGGCGGACGGTGGTGACCGGCTCGACCGCCGGCACCATGCCCGTCTCGACGAGGACGGTGGCGACCCCGATGGTGCCGTGCCCGCACATGGGCAGCAGGCCCGACACCTCGATGTAGAGGACGCCGAAGTCGGCGTCGGGGCGGGTGGGGGGCTGCAGGATCGCGCCGCTCATCGCGGAGTGGCCGCGCGGCTCGTACATGAGCAGGGTGCGGACGTGGTCCATGTGCTCGATGAAGTGGAGCCGTTTCTCGGCCATGGTGGCGCCGGGGATCACCCCGACGCCCCCGGTGACGACCCGGGTGGGCATGCCCTCGGTGTGCGAGTCCACCGCGTGGTAGATGTGGCGCGTGCGCATGGGTTCCCCCGGTCGGCTAGTTGAGTCCCTCGGCGAGGGCCTTCTCGGTCGCGGC
Organism: Streptomyces sp. WAC05292; assembly: GCF_003949955.1. Taxonomy (NCBI): domain Bacteria; kingdom Bacillati; phylum Actinomycetota; class Actinomycetes; order Kitasatosporales; family Streptomycetaceae; genus Streptomyces; species Streptomyces sp. WAC05292. The sequence goes on along the minus strand of NZ_RPSE01000026.1, from coordinate 23,166 downwards.
GCGGACGGCCGCCTCGGTCTCCCCGGTCAGCGGGTGGCGCGGCGGGCGGGTGGCACCGCCCGGGCGGCCGGCCAGGTCCATGGACAGCTTGATGGCCTGGACGAACTCGGTCTTGGAGTCCCAGCGCAGCAGCGAGTGCAGGGACTTGTAGAGCGGCAGCGCGGTGTCCAGGTCGCCGGCGACGGCCGCGCGGTAGAGGGTGGCGCAGGCGGCTGGCAGGGCGTTGGGGTAGCCGGCGATCCAGCCGACGGCGCCGGCGAGGGCGAGTTCGAGCAGGACGTCGTCGGCGCCGATCAGGAGGTCCAGGCCGGGGGCGAGTTCGGCGATCTCGTAGGCGCGGCGGACGTCGCCGCTGAACTCCTTGACGGCGACGATGCTGCCGTCGGCGTGGAGCCGGGCGAGCAGGGAGGGCGTGAGGTCGACCTTGGTGTCGATCGGGTTGTTGTACGCGACGACGGGCACGCCGGTGCGGGCCACCTCGGCGTAGTGGGAGCGGACTGCGGACTCGTCGGCGCGGAAGGCGTTGGGCGGCAGCAGCAGGACGGAGCCGGCGCCGGCCTCGGCGGCCTGCTCGGTCCAGCGGCGGGCCTCGGCGCTGCCGTAGGCGGCGACGCCGGGCATGACGCGGCTGCCTTCGCCCGCGGCCTCGACGGCGGTGCGCACGACGCGGGCCCGCTCCTCGTCGGTGAGGGTCTGGTACTCGCCGAGGGAGCCGTTGGGGACGACGCCGTCGCAGCCGTTGGCGATGAGCCACGCGACGTGGTCGGCGTAGGCGTCGTAGTCGACGGAGAGGTCCTCGCGCAGGGGCAGCGCGGTGGCGACCATGATGCCGTGCCAGGGGCGGGTGCGCGTGTCGGCGGCGGTGGGCGCGGGGGTGTGCGCGTCGGTCATGAGAAAGCTCCCTAGTGTGGTGTGTGACATTTTACTAGTGGGTTGAACTCGGCCACAAGACTCCGGACGGCCCGGGTCGCAGGAGGCCGGGGGCAGAAGGGGGCGCACGGGCCGGGGCCGCGCCGCCCCGCCGCCCGCGCCGGTCAGCCGTCGGCGGGCGGCAGGCCGGCGAGGAGGCGCATCGGCACCGGGCAGGACAGCGGGCGCCGGTCGGGCGCCTGCTCCTCGCCGGCCAGGGCGGCGACGGCCGGTCCGCACATCCGCCCCTGGCACCAGCCCATTCCGGCGCGGGTCAGCAGCTTGGCGGTACGGGCGTCCCGGGCTCCGAGGTCGCGGACGGCCTCCCGGATCCGTCCGGCGGGCACCTCCTCGCAGCGGCACACGTCCGTGTCGTCCCGCAGCCAGCCCGTCCAGCCCTCCCCCGGCCGGTGGGCGCGGCCCATCGCGTCGGCGAAGGCCCGCAGCCGGGCGCGGCGGCGCAGCAGGGCGGCCGGGACGGGCCGGCCGGCGACGGCATGGGCCGCGATCTCCCCCTCGACCAGCGCCGGCTGCGCGCCGGCGATGCCGCCGGTCTCGCCGGCGGACCAGATCCCGGGGACGGAGGTCCGCTGGTGGGCGTCGAGGTCCAGCGCCGCGGTGCCGTCGGCGGCGCGGCGGGTGGCGCAGCCGAGAGCCGTGGCCAGCTCCAGCTGCGGGACCAGGCCGTGCCCGACGGCAACGGCGTCGCAGGGGATCCGGCGGGCGGTACCGGGCAGCGGCCGCCAGTCCGCGTCCAGGCGGGCCACGGTGACGGCCTCCACCCGGTCGGTTCCGTGCGCCTCGGTCACCGCGTGCCGGGTGAGCAGGCGCACGCCGTGGCGGAGCAGGGCCCCGCCGTACACGGCGCCCTCGGCGAGCTTGGCGGGGTTGCGCAGCAGGGCGGGCAGGGCTGGGGCGTACCCGGTGTAGGCGGCGGCCTCGACGACGGCGGGCACCCGCGCCCCGGCGGAGGCGAGGGATCCTGCGACGGCGAGCAGCAGCGGGCCGCTCCCGGCGACGACGACGCGCCGGCCGGGCAGGACGAGGCCGGCCTTGAGCATGGCCTGCGCGCCGCCGGCGCCGACGACACCGGGCAGGGTCCAGCCGGGGAAGGGCAGTTGGCGCTCGTAGGAGCCGGTGGCGAGGAGCACCGCGCGGGCCCGTACGGCCACCGCGCGCTCCTCCGTTCCGGCGACGGCGTGCAGCACCCAGGCGGCCGGGGCCCGGCGGGCGACGCCCCCGGCGGCGGCGCCCCCGGCGGCGGCGCCCCCGGCCGGAGCGGCGTCCTGGGCCGCGTCCGGCGCTGCGTCCTGCGGAACCACGGTCCAGACGTGGTGGCCGGGCAGGTACGTGACGCGGCCGGAGGCGGTGTGGGCGCGCAGGGCCCGCTCGCGGGCGGCGAACGCGGCCCAGCCGTGGTGGAGGACCTCGGGCCGCTCCGCGCCCAGCTGCGGGGCGGGGTGCCGGTAGAACTGCCCGCCGGGCCGCTCCCCCGCGTCGAGCAGGGCGACGCGCAGGCCGAACCCGGCGGCGGTGACGGCCGCGGCGAGGCCGGCCGGGCCGGCGCCGACGACGGCGAGGTCGGCGCGGACCTCGTCCGGGCAGCCGGCGGCGTCCGGGGCGCCGGGCCCGGGGAGGTCAGACGGCGAGGTCGGCACGGCCGGTCCCTTCCTGGGTGGTGACGGCGTCCCCGGGGCGGGCGGGGACCAGGCAGGCGCGCTGGTTGGGGCGGCCGTTGACGGTGACGAGGCAGTCGTAGCAGCTGCCGATCCCGCAGAACGCGCCGCGCGGGGCGCCGCCCTGACGGGTGGTGCGCCAGGCGAGGATGCCGGCGGCCCACAGCACGGCGGCGATGCTCTGCCCGGCGTGGGCGGTCAGTTCGCGCCCGTCGAAGCGCAGGGTGTACGTCGCATCGGGGCGCCCGCCGACGAGGTCGCGCGGGGACCGGCGGTGCGAGGGGTCGGTCATCGGCCGGTCTCCTTCGGCTGCGCCTCGGGCTCCGGGAAGCGGTCCGGGCGGAAGGGGTGGAGCGGGAGCGGGGGTTCGGCGCCCGTGAGGGCGGCCGCGACGAGCACCCCGGTGGCGGGGGCCAGGCCGATGCCGGCGCCCTCGTGCCCGCACGCGTGGAACAGTCCGGGGACCCGGGGGTCGGGCCCGATGGCGGGGAGGTGGTCGGGGAGGTAGGGCCGGAAGCCGTGGTAGGCGCGCAGGACGCGGGCGTCCGCGAGGACCGGGAAGAGGGCGGCGGCCTGTCCGGCGAGGCGGCGCAGGGCCTCCGGGGACAGCGACCGGTCGAAGCCGACGCGCTCCCGGGTCGCCCCGATCAGCACCGGCCCGGCCGGGGTGCCCTCGACGACCGCCGAGGACTGCAGGGCCGCGGAGCCGCTCGCGACGTCCGCGATGTAGTCGGCGGCGTACACCTTGTGCCGTACGACCCGGGGCAGCGGTTCGGTGACGAGGACGAAGCCGCGGCGCGGCAGGACCGGCAGGGTGGTGCCGGCGAGTTCCGCGATGCGGCCGCCCCAGGTGCCGGCGGCGTTGACGACGGCGGGTGCGGCGAGTTCGCGGCGCGTGGTGCGCACTCCGCGGACGGCGCCGCCGGCCGTGAGGATGCCGGTGGCCTCCTCGCCGAGGTGGAGTTCGGCGCCGGAGGCGGCGAGCAGGCGGGCGGCGGCCTGCGCGGGCTGGACCTGGGCGTCCTGGGGGTAGAGGAAGCCGCCCGCCCGGCCGGGTGCCAGGTGCGGCTCCAGTTCGCACAGCTCGGCCGGGTCGGCCTCGACGGCCTCCACGCCGGCGGCGCGCTGCCCGTCGGCGAAGGCGCGCAGGGCCTTCAGCGCGGCCTCGTCGGGGGCGATGACCAGGCCGCCCTTGGGCTCGTACTCGAGTTCTTCCGGGAGGGCGGCGGCCAGGTCGCGCCAGAGGCCTGCGGACAGCAGGGCGAGGTCGAGTTCGGGTCCGGCCTCCTTGTCGGAGACGAGGAGGTTGCCCTCGCCCGCTCCGGTCGTCCCGCCGGCGACGGGGCCGCGGTCGACGACGGCGGCGCGGAGGCCGGCGCGGGCGGCGTAGTAGGCGCACGCCGCTCCGACGACGCCGGCTCCGACGATCACGACGTCCAGGGGATGTCTCTTGGGCACGACAGTAATATGTCACATTCTTTAGCGGCTGCCCAGAGCGTGCAGCAGCGGGACGGTCCGGCGGCCGGCCCTCCCCCCGCTCCGGGGATCTCCCGGAGAAAAGGGCCGGCCGCCGGCGGCACGGGTCAGCTGCGCAGCGGGCCCTCGCAGCTGTACGGGGAGGTGCCGGCCGTGCGGTTGTCCCAGATCTCCACCGGGCCGAAGGAGCAGTTCATGTCGGCCAGGTTGTTGGACGCCGCGCCGGCCCGGTCGAGGATGAAGTAGTCGACCGTCTCGGACATGTCCTTGAAGTTCTGGTCGTCGCTGCGCCAGTTCTTCAGGTTCGCGGTGATCCGGCCGGTGCAGGTGAACCGCCGCTTGCCGGGGTCGCCGTTCTCCACGCAGTCCGGCGTGTTGTAGGTGGCCGCCGCGAACGCGGACTTCACCGAGGCGAGCGCGGAGTCGCGCAGCTGCTCGTTCGGCGTGTAGGTCGTGTTGGGCACGAACAGCTGGTCCACCTTGGCGATCTGCGCGTCCAGGAAGCGGTCGTAGTCGCGCTGGAGGTAGCTGTCCGAGCCGAGGCGGTGGCGCCAGGCGTCGTACTTCGCCACGTCGTTGTTGCGCAGGTGGGTGTACATCTCGCGCAGCAGGGACGGCTTCTCGGTCCACAGGAACTCGAAGAACGTGCCGGCGTAGCTGTAGAAGCGGAATCCGTCGCCGTCGTACGTCGCGTTGAGGATCTGCTCGACGCTCATGCGGGGGCCGCCGCCCGCCGTGTCGCCGATGATGCTCTTGACGAGCGACTTGCGCACGGCGATACCGTCGGAGCGGGTGGCACCGTCGAAGAACTCGGCCGTGCCCTCGTCCATGGCGGTGGTGCGGTCGCCCTCGTACCAGGGGCCCTGGCCGAAGAAGCCGTGCACGGCGAAGCGGCCGTTGAGGTAGTGCACGTACTCGTGGCGGAAGAGCTCTTCCAGGGTCAGGCTGGAGTCCTGCGGGACGCGGCGCTGGTAGGTGTAGAAGGTGGCGCCGTTCTCGATGTAGATGCCGCCGTTGTTCGTGTCGTACCCGGTCAGGATCGGGTGGTAGTTCACGTAGTCGGCGCGCGAGGCGTACAGCACGATGTTGAGGGTGCTGTTCGGGTCGCCGGCGAGCGGCTGCTCGGTGCCGATCACCCGGTGGTACTGCGCCTTGACCTGCTTGCTCGCGTAGTAGAGCTGGTCGACGGTGGCCCGGTCGAGGGCGGTGCGGACCTTGATGGCGCCGTTGTCGTAGGTGAAGGTGTTCGGGAAGAGCTGCTTCTCGATGTCCTCCTTGCAGACGCCGTACGGCTTGCACGCCTCGTAGAAGTTGAGCCAGGAGACGACCTTCGCCCACTGCTCGCTGCCGTCGCCGAAGGTGGTGCGGGCCGTCGACAGGAGCGCGCCGAGGTCGGCCACGGTCCGGTCCTTCAGGGAGGGGACCTGGCCGAAGCGGCCGTACTCGCCGAGGGCGTCGCGGGCGACCCAGGCGTTGGCGGTGCCCTTGAGGTGGCCGTAGCCGGCGAATGCCTTGAACAGGTCGCGGTAGGCCGGGTCGGCGGCCACCGCCGCGTGGAAGGCGGCGTCCTGGTTGCCCGGGTAGACGCCGAGGTAGTTCACCGACAGCGCGGCCAGTGCGGCGCCCGCCCAGTTCGCGTCGTGGTGGGTGGCCGGGTGGGCCGGGTCCATGGTGGCCAGGACCTTCTTGATCAGGCCGAGCTGGTGGTGGCGCAGGCCGGGGGCACTGCCCGCGTAGAGGGCCTCGCGCAGGGTGCGGGCGTTGGAGGCGGTGGTGTCGAAGGTGCGGGCGGCGGCGCCGAAGTCGGCGATGGCGCGGCGCATGGCCTCGACGGTCGGCGCGTCGGTGACGTCGATCTCGGAGCGCGAGTGGTCGTGGTAGGCGACGGCGTGCAGGTAGGTGAACATCTCCTCCAGGTGGGAGGAGTTCTTGCCGTCGTGCGCCGCGGCCAGGGCGGATATGCGCCGGGAGACGGCCTGGACGTGGGCGTCGGACATGACCGGGGCCAGGCGGGCGTCCCAGTTCCAGATGATGCCGCGCAGGCAGCCGTCGGCCGTGACGGCCTCGTCGCCGAGGAAGTCGGCGAACTGCTCCGGGGACAGCCCCGTCACGCCGTCGAGGGTGCAGGGGACGCCGGCGGCGAGGGTGCGGCCGGTCGCGGGGGCCGCCGCGGCCGCCTTGCGGCTCTTCTCGGCGCGCTCCGAGGCCGGCGCGGCCGCCGTCGGGGCGCCGGGGGTGCGGCCCTGGGCGGCCTGGGCCGCCGCGGCGTCCGCGGCGGAGCGGACCGCCTGGCCGCCCGGGGTGCGCCCGGCACCCGGAGCAACCGCGGACGCGGGGGCCGCCTCCTTCGGCGAGGCGAGGCGGTCGACCTCGTCGAACGGGTTTCCACCGCGGGCCCCGGCGGCGGGAGCGGCAGGGGCGGCGGCCGCACCCTGCACCGGGGCGGGGACCGCGGTCTCGGCGGCCACCGTCACGGCCTGGCCCGCCGTGGCGAGGAGCGTGACCGCGACCGCGGTGGAGAGGAGGGAGGAACGCACAACTCTGTGCTGGGACACCAAGGACTCCTGGAAGGGGAGGTGGGGGACATGGCGGACACGGCGCGGGGGTGCTGCGTGGGACGTGCCGGACGAGCGGTCGTGCGTGAACTGCCCTGCGCCACACGGCGTTTGACGGGGATTAACGCGCCGCGGTGTGACCTGTAACATAGTAATGTGAAATTGCACTGACAAGACCTGTGCACACACCAGTTCACGTCTTTCCCAGGGAGCCCCCGTGACCGAAGCCTTCTCCCGCCTCAACACCGGGAGTCACGATCTGCCGGTATCCGCCGAGTTGTCCCGGTACATGGCCGGCAACTGGGCCCCGTCACCGCTGCCGGACTCCGAGCGCGTCGCCGCGTACGCCGTCACCCCGGCCCGCCGCGCCCGGCTGTCCGCGCGCTTCCCCGGTGAGCGGCTGATCGTCCCGGCGGGCGAGCTGAAGGTCCGCTCCAACGACTGCGACTTCCGCTTCCGCCCGCACAGCGCGTACGCCTGGCTCACCGGGCTCACCGGCGAGGACCAGGTCGGCCACGTGCTCGTGATGGAGCCCTCCGGCCCCCACGGCCACGAGGCGGTGCTGTACCTGCGCCCCCGCTCCCCGCGCACCGGCGGCAGCGAGGAGTTCTACCGGGACCGCCGGTACGGGGAGTTCTGGGTCGGCCGGCGCCCCGACCTCGCGAAGGCGGAGCGGCTGACCGGGCTGCGCTGCGCCCACCTGGAGGCACTGGGCGACCCGGTCGGCCGCAACGCCGCCACCGACGGGGAACTGGCCACGGCCCTGTCCGAGCTGCGCCTGGTCAAGGACGCCTGGGAGGTCGAACAGCTCCAGCTGGCCGTCGACCACACCGCCGCCGGGTTCGAGGACGTCGTACGGGCGCTCCCGCGCGCGCTCGCCCACCCGCGCGGCGAGCGGTGGATCGAGGGGGTCTTCGGCCTGCGCGCCCGGGCGGAGGGCAACGGCACCGGCTACGACACCATCGCCGCGTCCGGCGCGCACGCGTGCGTGCTGCACTGGATCCGCAACGACGGGCGGCTGGATCCGGGCGACCTGCTGCTGCTCGACGCCGGCGTGGAGACCGACACCCTCTACACGGCCGACATCACGCGCACGCTCCCGCTGTCGGGGCGCTTCTCCCCCGTCCAGCGGCAGGTGTACGAGCTGGTGCTCGCCGCGCAGAAGGCGGGCATCGCCGCGCTGCGGCCGGGGGCGAGCTTCCGCGACTTCCACCGGGCCGGGATGCGGGTGATCGCGGAGGGGCTGGCGGACTGGGGCGTGCTCAAGGACGCCGAGGGCGACCTGCACCGGCGGTACACGCTGTGCAGCAGCGGCCACATGCTGGGACTCGACGTCCACGACTGCGCGAAGGCGCGGGCGGAGACGTACCTGGACGGGGTGCTGGAGGAGGGTCAGGTCCTCACGGTCGAGCCGGGCCTCTACCTCCAGCCGGACGACGAGACGCTGCCGCCGGAGCTTCGCGGCATCGGGGTGCGCATCGAGGACGACCTGGTCGTCACCGCGACGGGGGCCCGGCTGATGTCGGGGGCCCTGCCGCGGACGGTGGCCGGGATCGAGGAGTGGATGGGCGGCCTGCTGGAGGGCTGAGCCTGCCGTCCCGCCGGGGCCCCGGGGGCGTGGCGGCGGGAGGCGGACAGTGGTGACGGCCCGCGCGGGAGGCGCGGACCGTCACCTGCCGGTTTCCTCCGGCGTGTTCGGGATGCGGAATGAACGGGCGGTTCAGTTCCGGTGTGCGGAGTTACCTGCCGCCACCGCCGCCGCCACCGCCGTTGCCGCCGCCGCCGCCGCCGTGGCCGCCACCGCCGCCACCGCCGCCGTTGCCGCCGCCACCGCCGCCGTGGCCGCCACCGTTGCCACCGTTGCCGCCGCCGTCATGGCCGTTGCCGCCGCCACCGTTGCCGCCGCCGTCATGGCCGTTGCCGCCGCGGTTGTCGTGGCCGTTGCCGCCGCGGTCGTTGTAGTCGCGGTCGTTGTAGTCGCGGTGGTTGTAGTCGCGGTAGTCGTACCGGTCATAGTCGCGGTTGCTGTGGTGTGCGTTGTCCTTGTCCCAGCACCAGTCGGGCCGGTCCTCCCACCGGTGATAGCGCTCGCAGCACTCATACCAGTCGTTGCTGCCGCGCCGGTCGTCCGAACACCGCCAGTCCTGCCGGGTCTCCGGGGTCAGCCCGGTCTGCGCGGCAAAGGCCCCGCTCACCGGCGTCAGGCCGAGAGCGACGCCTGCGGCGCCGGCCACAGCTGCCGCAATGATCCCACGGCGCATGATCATGCACCTCCGAATGCCTTGACAATTGGTCCCAAAGGGGGCATTTCCACACTCCCCCCTCTCCTGCTCCCTGTCAAAGGCCGCTCGCCTGCGCCGCACCCCGCGACCCCCCGCAGGCCGCTTCCCCACTGGGATCCCCGGAATGCGGAATCGCTTCCGACGGGCCGTCAAGGACGGCGATACCGTCCAGTTCGACCAGGGCCTCCTCGTCCCAGAGCCGGACGATGCCCACCACCGCCATCGCCGGGTAGTCCCGCCCCGCCAGACGCCGCCAGATACGGCCCAGTTCGGGGGCGTGCGCCCGGTAGTCCGCCACGTCCACCGCGTACACGGTCACCCGCACCAGGTCAGCGGGCGCTCCTCCCGCAGCCGCCAGCGCCGCCAGCAGACCGGACAGGGCCCGCTCGAACTGCTCCGGCAGCGTCGCCCCGACCACCTCGCCCTTCACGTCCAGCGCGGTCTGCCCCGCGAGGAACACCAGCCGGGAGCCGGTCGCCGCCACCGCGTGGGAGAACCCCGTCGCCGGCGACAGCTCCGCCGGATTGATCCGCTCCGGGCTCACCGGTACAGCTCCCGCGCGATGATCGTGCGCTGGACCTCGCTCGCGCCCTCGTAGATGCGCGGTGCCCGGACCTCCCGGTACAGGTGCTCCAGCAAATGCCCCCGCCGCAGGGCGGCGGCCCCGTGCAGCTGCACGGCCTGGTCCACCACGTACTGCGCCGTCTCCGTCGCCAGGAGCTTGGCCATGGCCGAGCGGCGCGGGACGTCCGCGTCGCCCGCGTCGTACGCGCCCGCCGCCGCGTAGACCAGCAGCCGGGCCGCCTCGGTCCGGGTGGCCATCTCCGCGACCCGGTGCCCGACCGCCTGGAGGTCGCCGAGCACCCCGCCGAACGCGGTGCGGTGCGCGGTGTGCGCCAGTGTGGCGTCGAGGGCCGCGCGGGCCATGCCCACCGCGAACGCGCCGACGCTGGGGCGGAACAGGTTCAGCGTGGCCATCGCCACGGCGAAGCCCCGTCCGGGCCGGCCCAGCAGGTCCTCCGGGCCGACCGGGACCCCGTCGAAGACCAGTCTGCCGATGGGGTGCGGGGAGAGCATCTCCAGTGGCTCCCCGGACAGTCCGGGCCGGTCGGCCGGGACCAGGAATGCGGTGACGCCCTTCGCCCCGGGGCCCTCGCCGGTCCGGGCGAAGACGGTGTAGAAGTCGGCCTCCGGGGCGTTGGAAATCCAGCACTTCTCCCCGCTGAGCCGCCAGCCGCCCTCCGCCCCCGGGCCGGCGCCGGCGTCGGGCTCCGCCGCGAGCGCCAGCGCCGCCGCGTCCGAGCCGGCGCCGGGCTCGCTCAGTGCGAACGCCGCCACCGCCCGGCCCGTCCGCACCTGCGGCAGCCAGCGCTCCCGCTGCGCGTCCGTGCCCGCGCTGAGCACGGGGTGCGCCCCGAGCCCTTGGAGGGCCAGCGCCGTCTCCGCCTCCGTGCACCCGTACGCGAGGGACTCCCGCAGCAGGCACAGCTCCAGCGCGCCCGAGGTGAAGAGGCGGTCCAGCAGCCCCAGCGCGCCGAGCTCCACGAGCAGCGGGCGGTTGACCCGGCCCGGCTCCCCCTTGTCCGCCAGCGGACGCAGCCGTGTTGCCGACAGCTCGCGCAGCTGCCCGCACCACTGCTCCTGTTCCGCTCCGAGCGCGAATCCGGTCATCCGAACATCCCCGCTTCTATCGCGTCCTGTTGACTGCCGTCACCATCACGATACGCTCATGGGGCAACCGCACGGCCGGCTCCACCCGTTTCGGCCCCGACCGGGGCCGCAGCCGTCGCAAGGGGGCGAACCCGCCTTGGAGCTCAAGCCTTCGGCCCACGCCGACACCTTCGCGCGCGACCACCTGCCGCCGCCGCACGCATGGCCGGACCTGCTCTTCGAACTGCCCGAACTGGCCTACCCGGACCGCCTCAACTGCGCCGCCGAGCTCCTCGACGCCACCATCGCGCGGCTGGGACCGGGCCGCCCCGCCTTCCGCGACGGCAGCGGCGAGACCTGGTCGTACGGAGAGCTGCGCGACCGGGTGGACCGCATCGCCCACGTCCTGACGGCCGACCTGGGGGTGGTGCCCGGCAACAGGGTGCTGCTGCGCGGCCCGACCGGCCCCTGGCTCGCCGCGTGCTGGCTCGCGGTGGTGAAGGCCGGCGCGGTCGCCGTCACCGTCCTCGCGCAGCAGCGGGCGCACGAGCTGGCGACGGTGTGCGCGATGGCCCGGGTGGGGCACGCCCTGTGCCACGAGTCCGCACTGGAGGACCTCGCCCGCGCGGACGTCCCCGGCCTGCGCGTCACCCCGTACGGCGGAACCGGCCAGAAGGACCTGCTCCGCCTCGTCGAGCAGCACGCGGAGCCGTTCCCGGCGGTCGCGACCTCCGCGGACGACGTGGCGCTGATCGCCTTCACCTCCGGCACCACGGGCCGGCCGAAGGGCTGCATGCACTTCCACCGGGACGTGCTGGCCATTGCCGACACCTTCTCCCGGCACGTGCTGCGGCCCCGGCCCGACGACGTGTTCGCGGGCAGCCCGCCGCTCGGCTTCACCTTCGGCCTCGGCGGCCTGGTCGTCTTCCCGCTGCGCGCCGGCGCCAGCGCCCTGCTGCTGGAGCAGGCCGTACCGCGCGCCCTGCTGCCGGCCCTGGCCGAGCACCGGGTCACCGTGCTGTTCACGGCGCCCACCGCCTACCGGGCGATGCTGGACGCGCTCGACGGCGGGGCGTACGACCTCTCCGCGCTGCGCCGCTGCGTCTCGGCGGGCGAGAACCTCCCCGCCGCGACCTGGCAGGCCTGGTACGAGCGGACCGGGCTGCGGATCATCAACGGGATCGGCGCGACGGAGCTGCTGCACATCTTCATCTCCGCCGCGGACGACGACATCCGCCCCGGCACCACCGGCCGCGTCGTCCCCGGTTGGCAGGCCCGCGTGGTGGACCGCTCCGGCCGGCCCGTCGCGGACGACGAGCCGGGGCTGCTCGCGGTGCGCGGCCCGGTCGGCTGCCGCTACCTCGCCGACCCGCGGCAAGGGGACTACGTACGGGACGGCTGGAACCTCACCGGCGACACGTACATCCGCGATGCGGACGGCTACTTCCGCTACGTGGCCCGCGCCGACGACATGATCGTCTCCGCCGGGTACAACATCGCCGGCCCGGAGGTGGAGGAGGCTCTGCTGCGCCACCCGGACGTCGCCGAGGCGGCCGTCGTGGGCCGCCCGGACGAGCGGCGCGGCCAGATCGTCGTGGCGTACGCCGTCCCCCGTCCGGGCGCGGTCCTGACGGAGGACGCCCTGCGGGAGTTCATGCGCGCAGAACTGGCCCCGCACAAGTGCCCCCGCGCGTTCGTCTTCCTCCCGGCCCTGCCGCGGACCCCGACGGGAAAACTTCAGCGGTTCCGGCTCCGCGACCTACAGTGAACCCGTGGCCGAGCAGCACACTCCGCGATCCCTGATCGTCACCTTCTACGGCGCCTACGGGCGGGCCTTCGAGGGGCCCGTACCCGTGTCGGCGCTGGTCCGCCTGCTGGGCGCCGCGGACGTCGACGCCCCGTCGGTGCGCTCCTCGGTGTCCCGGCTCAAGCGGCGCGGCTTCCTGCTGCCCGCGCGGGCCGCGGACGGCTCCGCCGGGTACGAGCTCTCCGGCGAGGCGCGCCGGCTGCTCGAGGACGGCGACCGGCGCATCTACGGCGACCGGGCCACCCGGGGCACCGGCGAATGGCTCGTGGCCGTCTTCTCCGTCCCGGAGCAGGAGCGGCACAAGCGGCACCTGCTGCGCTCCCGGCTGGCGGGGCTGGGCTTCGGCTCGGTGGCCCCCGGCGTGTGGATCGCCCCGGCGCACCTGTACGAGGAGACGGGGCACACCCTGGACCGGCTGCACCTGACGGCGTACGTGGAGCTGTTCCGCGGCACGCACCTGGGCTTCGCCCCGACCGCGGAGGCGGTGGCCCGCTGGTGGGACCTGACCGCGCTGGCCAAGGCGCACGAGGAGTTCCTCGACCGGCACGAGCCGGTGCTGCGCGCCCTCCAGCAGGGCGGCTCGCCGACGCCGGAGCAGGCCTACCGGGACTACCTGCGGGCCCTGGACGGCTGGCGGCGCCTGCCGTACGCCGACCCGGGTCTGCCGCACGACCTGCTGCCCTCGGACTGGCCGGGCGACCGGGCCGCGGCCGTCTTCGCGGAGCTCCACGCCCGCCTGCGGGACACGGGCGCCCGCTTCGTGCAGCAGTAGGCCGGCGGAGGGAATTTCGGGTGCGGGGCGGTGCGGGCGGGCGCCATCATGGGCCATGACCTGGACCTTCACCCATGACCTGGCGGCCTACCGGGCCGCGGCCGGGGCGGCCGTCGCCGCCGACCCGGTGTCGAACACGCTGCTGCTGACCGTGGAGGGCGCGCTGCTGCGCCGCGGCCCGCACGCCTTCTCGGACCGGGACCCCGTGTTCGGCTGGTGGACCGGCGCGGACGGGGCGGTCGCGGGCGGCTTCCTGTGCACGCCGCCGTACCCGCTGGTCCTCGGCAGGGTGCCCGGCGAGGCGGTGGCCGCGCTGGGCGAGGCGCTGGGGCGGGAGCCGGTGCTGAGCGGGATCGGCGGGTTCAACGCCCGGCTCGACGACGGCGAGCGGCTCGCGGAGGCCTGGGGGCGGCCGCCGGGCGAGCGGGAGGTGCTGCGGCTGTACCGGCTCGGGGAGCTCGCGGCGCCGGATCCGGCGCCGCGGGGGCGGGCCCGGGCCGCCGCGGAGGCGGACCTGCCGCTGGTGCGCGAGTGGTGCGCCGCCTTCGCGGCGGAGGTCGGCGACCCGCCGCCCGGCGAGGGCGGGGTGCGGGACCGGGTGGCCGGGGGCAGGATGCTGCTGTGGGAGGACGCCGCGGGCCGTCCGGCGGCGCTCGCCGCTTTCAGTCCGACCGAAGCCGGGACCTCCCGCATCGGCCCGGTGTACACGCCTCCCGCCCGGCGCCGGCGCGGCTACGCGGCGGGCGCCACGCATGCGGCGGCGGGGGCGGCTCGGGCGGCGGGCGCCCGGGAGGTGCTGCTGTTCGCGGACACGGCGAACCCGACGAGCACGGGCGTCTACCTGCGGCTCGGCTTCCTGCCGGTGGAGGACCGGGCGGTGGTCGTGCCGCGCTGAGCGGTGCGGACACCGCCCGCCGCGCGGCCGCTCAGCCCTTCCCGGTGGGCGGTTTGCGGCTGCCGGCCCGGTAGGGCGCCGGCCAGGGGGCCGCCGGGCCCGCGTACTCCTGGTCGGCGGCCGCGTGCAGGGTCCAGTGCGGGTCGTACAGGTGGGGGCGGCCGAGGGCGCAGAGGTCGGCGCGGCCGGCCAGGAGCAGCGAGTTGACGTCGTCCCAGGAGGAGATGGCGCCGACGGCGATGACGGGGACGCCGAGCGCGTTGCGGATCCGGTCGGCGTACGGGGTCTGGTACGAGCGCCCGAACTCGGGGGCCTCGTCGGGGACGACCTGCCCGGTGGAGACGTCGATGGCGTCGGCGCCGTGCTCGGCGAAGGCGGCGGCGATGCGGACGGCGTCCTCGGCGGTGGTGCCGCCGGGCGCCCAGTCGGTGGCGGAGAGGCGGACGGTCATGGGGCGGTCCTCGGGCCAGACCTCCCTGACGGCGTCGAAGACCTCCAGGGGGAAGCGGAGCCGGTTCTCCAGCGGGCCCCCGTAGGCGTCCTCGCGGTGGTTGGCGAGCGGCGAGAGGAAGCCGGAGAGCAGGTAGCCGTGGGCGCAGTGCAGTTCGAGGAGGTCGAAGCCGCAGCCGGCGGCGCGGGCGGCGGCGGCCGCGAAGTCGGCGCGGACGGCGGCGAGGTCCCGGCGGTCCAGGGCGCGGGGGACCTGCGAGACGCCGGGCCGGTAGGGCAGCGGGGAGGCGGCGGCGACGGGCCAGTTGCCCTCGGGCAGGGGGTCGTCCATGCCCTCCCACATGAGCTTGGTGGAGCCCTTGCGGCCGGAGTGGCCGAGCTGGACGCCGAGGGCGGTGCCGGGGGCGGAGGTGTGCACGAAGTCGGCGATGCGCCGCCAGGCGGCGGCCTGCGCGTCGGTGTAGAGGCCGGTGCAGCCGGGGGTGATCCGGCCCTGCGGGGAGACGCAGACCATCTCGGTCATGACCAGGGCGGCGCCGCCGAGGGCGCGGGCGCCGAGGTGGACGAGGTGGAAGTCGCCGGGGAGGCCGTCGCCGTCGGCGGCGGAGTACATGTCCATCGGGGAGACGACGACGCGGTTGCGCAGCGTCAGCCCGCGCAGGGTGAGCGGGGTGAACATGGGCGGGGTGCGGTCGTCGGGGCAGCCGAAGTCGCGTTCGACGGCGCGGGTGAAGCGCTCGTCGCGCAGCCGCAGGTTGCCGTGGGTGACGCGGCGGCTGCGGGTGAGCAGGTTGAACGCGAACTGCCGTTCGGGCTGGTCGACGTACCCCGCGAGTTCCTCGAACCAGCGCATGCTGGCGGCCGCCGCCCGCTGGGTGGACGCGACGGCGGGGCGGCGGGCGGCCTCGTACGCGGCGAGGGCGGCGGGGACGTCCGGCTCGGCGGCGACGGCCTCGGCGAGGGCGAGGGCGTCCTCGACGGCCAGTTTGGTGCCGGAGCCGATGGAGAAGTGCGCGGTGTGGGCGGCGTCTCCGAGGAGGACGGTGTTGCCGTGGGACCAGCGTTCGTTGACGACGGTGCGGAAGCCGGTCCAGGCGGACCGGTTGCCGTGCAGGGGCCGGCCGCGCAGCGCCTCGGAGAAGACCTTGGCGCAGCGGTCGGCGGATTCGGCCTCGTCGCACAGGTCGAGGCCGGCGGCCCGCCAGACCTCCTCCCGCATCTCGACGATGACGGTGGAGGCGTCCGGCGCGTACGGGTAGGCGTGGAGCTGCATGACGCCGTGCTCGGTCTCGGCGATCTCGAAGCGGAAGGCGTCGAAGGCGAAGTCGGCGGCGAGCCAGATGTAGCGGCAGCGGCCGCTGGTGAGGGTGGGCCGGAAGTGCTGGGCGGCGCTCTGCCTGGTGGCGCTGTGGACGCCGTCGGCGGCGACGACCAGGTCGTGGGAGGCGGCGAGGGCGCCGGCGGGCGGGGCGGGGGTGCGGAAGCGGAGCGTGACGCCGAGGGCGGTGCAGCGTGCGTGCAGGACGTGCAGGAGGCGGCGCCGGCCGAGCGCGGCGAAGCCGTGGCCGCCGGAGGTGTGCAGGCGGCCGCGGTGGACGATGTCGATGTCGTCCCAGCGGACGAACTCGGCGCCGAGGGCCCGGTAGACGTCGGTGTCGGCGCGCTCGATGCCGCCGAGGGTCTCGTCGGAGAGGACGACGCCGAAGCCGAAGGTGTCGTCGGGGGCGTTGCGCTCCCACACCTGCACCCGGTGGCCCTGCCGGGCCAGCAGGGCGGCCGCGTACAGGCCCCCCGGTCCCCCGCCGATCACTGCGACGTCGAGCGTGTTCCCGAGGGGCACGGCGCTACCTGCCTTCCCACTCCGGCGGCCGCTTCGCGGTGAAGGCGGCGTGGAACTCGGCGTAGTCCCGGCCGTTCATCAGCAGGGCCTGGGTGTTGGCGTCGAGTTCGACGGCAGCGGCGAGCGGCATGTCGAGCTCGGCGGTCAGCAGGGCCTTGGTCTGGGCGTACGCCAGCGCGGGGCCGGCGGCGAGGTGCGCGGCGAGTTCCGCGGCCCGCACGTCGGCCTTGCCCTCCTCGGTGAGCTCGCTGAGCAGGCCGATGCGCTCGGCCTCGGGGGCGCGTACGGGCTCGCCGAGCATCAGGAGGCGGGTGGCGTGGCCGAGGCCGACGACGCGGGGCAGCAGGTACGCGGCCCCCATGTCGCCGCCCGAGAGGCCGACGCGGGTGAAGAGGAACGCGAAGCGGGCGGTGGGGTCGGCGATGCGGAAGTCCGCCGCGAGCGCGAGGACGGCGCCGGCGCCGGCGGCGACCCCGTGCACGGCGGCGATCACGGGGAAGGGGCATTCGCGGACGGCGCGCACCACCTGGCCGGTCATCCGGTTGAAGTCCAGGAGCTGCGCGGTGTCCATGGAGAGGGTGGCGCCGATGATCTCGTCGACGTCGCCGCCGGAGCAGAAGCCGCGGCCTTCGCCGCCGAGGACGAGGGCGCGTACGGACCGCTCGCGGGAGAGCTCGGCGAGCAGGTCGCGGAGGTCTGCGTACGCCCCGAAGGTGAGGGCGTTGAGCTTCTCGGGGCGGTCGAGGGTGACGGTGGCCACGCCGTCCTGCCGGGTCACCCGCAGGTGGCGCCACCGTTCGGTTGCCGGGGTGGAACCGATGAAGGGGCTCACACGGACGAAGGTATCACCGGATCCTGACTTCCGTCACGGAAACGCGATACGGGCGCGGGCCGGGGGCGGCGCTCCCGGCCGCGGCCCGCCCCGGCCCGACCCGGCCCCGTCAGGCGGCTTCGGCGAGTGTGGCGACGAGCACGGCCTTGATGGTGTGGAGCCGGTTCTCGGCCTCGTCGAAGACGACGGAGTGCGCGGACTCGAAGACCTCGTCCGTCACCTCCAGCGACTCCAGTCCGTGCCGGGCGTGTATGTCGCGGCCCACCGCCGTGCCGAGGTCGTGGAAGGCGGGCAGGCAGTGCAGGAACTTCACGTCCGGGTTGCCGGTGGCGCGCAGCACTTCCATCGTGACGGCATAGGGGGCGAGGGCGGCGATGCGCTCGTCCCACACCTCCTTGGGCTCCCCCATGGAGACCCACACGTCGGTGGCGACGAAGTCGGCGCGGGCGACGCCCTCGGAGACGTCCTCGGTGAGCAGGATCCGGGCACCGCTGGCGGCGGCGAGCTCGCGGGCCCGGTCGACGACGGACGCGGCCGGCCAGTAGGCCTTCGGCGCGACGATGCGCACGTCCATGCCGAGGAGGGCGCCGGTCACGAGGTAGGAGTTGCCCATGTTGAAGCGGGCGTCGCCCAGGTACGCGAAGGCGATCCGCTCGACCGGCAGGGCGCTGTGCTCGGTCATGGTGAGCACGTCGGCGAGCATCTGGGTGGGGTGCCAGTCGTCGGTGAGTCCGTTGTAGACGGGGACGCCGGCGTGGGCGGCGAGCGCCTCGACGGCCGCCTGGCTGTCGCCGCGGTACTGGATCCCGTCGAACATCCGGCCGAGCACGCGGGCGGTGTCCTTGACGGACTCCTTGTGCCCGATCTGGGAGCTCGCCGGGTCGAGGTAGGTGGTGTGCGCCCCCTGGTCGGCGGCGGCGACCTCGAACGCGCAGCGCGTGCGCGTCGAGGTCTTCTCGAAGACGAGGGCGATGTTTCGGCCCCTGAGCCGGGGCTGCTCCGTGCCCGCCTTCTTGGCGGCCTTGAGCTCGGCGGCCAGATCGACCAGGCCGCGGAACTCGGCGGCGGTGAAGTCGAGCTCCTTCAGGAAACTGCGGCCGGCGAGGTCGATGGCCATGGGGGTACTCCAGGGTCGCGGTACGGGAAGCAGGGAGACCGGAAGTCTATACGATGGGCTGCATTCATATACAGACCCCCGGGTGTCCCGGCTCCGCCCCCCGCCCGGTCCTTGCCGCCTCCTCCCGATTCATCCTGCCTCGTCAGACGCCCTGCGTCCGCCAGGCGGCGCCGCCCGGCGCCCCGCCGCCCCTCAGACGGCGTCGCGTTCCACAGGACAGCTCATGCAGCGCGGACCGCCCCGGCCGCGCCCCAGCTCGCTGCCGGGGATCTCGATGACCTCGATGCCCTCCTTGCGCAGGTGCGTGTTGGTCGTCACGTTCCGCTCGTAGGCGACGACCACTCCCGGCTCCACGGCGAGGACGTTGCAGCCGTCGTCCCACTGCTCGCGCTCCGCCGAGTGCACGTCCTGCCTGGCCGTCAGCACCCGGATCGCGTCCAGGCCGAGCGCTGCCGCGATGGCCCGGTGCATGTGCTCCGGCGCGTGGTCGGTCACCTTCAGCTCCTGCGCGCCGGCGCCCGGCTCGATGGTGTAGGAGCGCAGCATGCCGAGGCCCGCGTACTGGGTGAAGGTGTCCCCGTCCACCATCGTCATCACCGTGTCCAGGTGCATGAACGCCCGCCGCTTGGGCATGTCGAGCGCCACGATGGAGGTCGCCGACCCGGCGGCGAACAGGCCCCGCGCCAGCATCTCCACCGCCTGCGGGGTGGTCCGCTCGCTCATCCCGATCAGCACGGCGCCGTTGCCGAGGACGAGGACGTCCCCGCCCTCGATCGTCGACGGGTAGTCGGCCTGCCCCTGCGACCAGTAGTGGAAGGCGCCCGACGCCGTGAACAGCGGGTGGTGCCGGTAGATCGCCTCGAAGTGGACCGTCTCGCGCTGCCGGGCCGGCCAGCGCATGGCGTTGATGGAGACCCCGTCGTAGATCCAGGCGGAGGTGTCCCGGGTGAAGAGGTGGTTCGGCAGCGGTCCGAGCAGGAAGTCGTCCAGCTCCATGGCGTGGAAGCGGACCGAGACGGGCTCGGCGTACCGCTCCAGGTACTCCCGCTTGGTCATCCCGCCCACCAGCGCCTCGGCGAGGTCCGCCGCCGGCATCCCGTCGAAGACGGCGCGCAGGTGGTCGGTGGCGAGCGGGCCGTACTCCTTCTCGTCGAACACCCGGTCCAGGACCAGGTGCCGGGCCTCCGGGATGTCCACCGCCTCCCGGAGCAGGTCCCCGAACAGGTGGACCTCCACGCCGCGGTCCCGCAGGACGTCGGCGAAGCCGTCGTGCTCCTGCCGGGCCCTGCGCACCCACAGGACGTCGTCGAAGAGGAGCGCGTCCTTGTTGCTCGGCGTGAGCCGCTTCAGTTCCAGATCGGGCCGGTGGAGGATGACGCGGCGGAGCCGTCCGGTCTCGGAGTCGACATGGAATCCCATGGCGTACACGTTCGCAGACCGGACGGCCTTTTGACGGGGCGTTGGCGCAGGACGTCCGGCGGACGGCCGGGACCCGCCGGGCCGGCCGCCGCGCCGGGCCGGGGCGGCGGGCCCGGGGCGCCGCCGGTCTCAGCCGAGGCCGAGGAGCGCCGAGGGGGCCCCGGTCAGCTCCGGGGCGGTCAGGCCGAGCTTCGGGGCGGTCAGGTCCGGGATGCCGGAGTTGCCTCCGTCGGGCATCGTCAGCGGCGCCCCGAGGACCACGCCCGGGGTGCGGGCCACCAGGTCGGTCGCCGGGGAGGTCAGCGAGCCCTCGGAGTCGGTGGCCGGGTCGCCGAGCAGGTTCGGCACGGGCGTGCTGACGAGGGTGCGGCCGAGCTCCGCGCCGACGGGCAGGGACGGCACCACCGGCGTCGGCAGCAGGTCCCCCTTGTGGTGGCGGACCTCCGGCGCGCCGACGACGGGGACCGGGACGCCGGTGCCCACGCGCGGGGTGTCCACGCCCAGCGTGGTCTTCACGGCGTCCAGCGGCACGCCGACCGGAACCGAGTCGGCGGCGGCCGGGGCGGCGGCGCCGGCGGCCGCCATACAGGTCATGAGCGCCGCAATGCTTCCGCGCGCGGTCATCTTCATAGGTGACGTTCCGTCCTTCCTGGTTCGCGGACACTCCGCTGCCCTGAATGAACGATCCCGCCCGTGCTTTCCCCGGCATCGACCGGGAAAGTTCCCCCATACGACCTAATTCGGGGCCGTGTGCGGGCGGCGCCTTTACGCGCCGCCCTCACACCGCCCGCACACCGCCAGCGCGCCGTCCGCGCGCCGTCCGCGCGCCGCCGGTACGGCCGGGCCGGCCGGGGGCCGTCACAGCCGCGGGTCGACCGGCTCCGACTCCAGGGCGAGCACCGCGAAGACCGCCTCGTGCACCCGCCACAGCGGCTCCCCCGCCGCCAGCCGGTCCAGCGCCTCCAGGCCGAGCGCGTACTCGCGCAGGGCCAGCGACCGCTTGTGGCCCAGCGCCCGGCCGCGCAGCCGGTCGAGCTGCTCCGGGCGCGCGTACTCCGGCCCGTAGACGATCCTCAGGTACTCGCGGCCGCGGACCTTGATCCCCGGCTGCACGAGCCGTCCCCTGCGGTCGCGGGCGTACGCCTGGAGCGGCTTGACGACCATCCCTTCGCCGCCGGCCTCCGTCAGCCCGAGCCACCAGTCGGTGCCCGCGCGGACGGAGTCCCCGTCGGCGGGGTCGACCAGGATCCGGCCGGTGCGGCGCAGGAGAGCGCCGCCGGCCGCCTCGTCGGCGGCGGCGAGCCGGTCCAGCCAGAACAGCTGCTCGTCGTGCGGGACGGCGGCCAGCGACCGGTCGGAGGCGGCGAGCAGCTGGAACGGCGCGAACCGCACCCCGTCGAGGCCCTCCGTGGTCCAGCAGTACCGGCGGTAGGCCTCGGTGAAGCGGTCCGCGTCCTCGGCCCGCTCCCGCTGCCGGGCCAGCAGCGCGCCGGTGTCCGCGCCGCGGGCCGCGGCTGCCTCCAGGGCGGCGATCGCCGCGGGGAACGCGGCGCGGGAGGCCGCGCCGACGGCCGCGTACTGCTCGCGCAGCAGGCCGCGGGACTTCAGCGACCAGGGCAGCAGCTCGCCATCGAGCAGCAGCCAGTCGCCGTCCCCCGCGGAGGCCCCGCCGGGCGCGGCGAGCTCCTCCCAGAGCCCGGCGCCGGTGACCGCGTCCCGCACCCGGCCGAGGAACGCCTCGGTGACGGCCGGATCCGGGAAGAAGGGCCGGCCGGTGCGCGTGTACACGGAGCCGGTGGCGGTGCCGTCGGTGCCGAAGCGCCTGCGGGCCGTCTCGGCGTCCCGGCACAGCAGGACCGTCGCGCGGGAGCCCATGTGCTTCTCCTCGCACACGACCTGGGCGATGCCGTCGGCCCGGTACTGGGCGAAGGCCTCCGCCGGGTGCTCCAGGAAGCCCTCCACCTGCGAGGCGGCCGCCGGGGCCATCGTCGGCGGCAGGTACGGCACCAGCCGCGGGTCGACGGCGAAGCGGCTCGTCACCTCCAGCGCCGCGGCGGCGTTCTCCTCGCGCACCGCGACGTTCCCGAGGTGGCGGGTCTCCACGACGCGGCGGCCGTGTACGTCGGCCAGGTCGAGCGGCCTGCCCTCGCGGCCGCCGGGCGCCTGGACCGCGAGCGGCCTGGCCGGCTCGTACCAGACCTTCTCGGCGGGGACGTCGACCAGTTCGCGCTCGGGCCAGCGCAGGGCCGTCAGCTTCCCGCCGAACACGGCGCCGGTGTCGAGGCAGATGGTGTTGTTGGTCCAGGAGGCCTCCGGGACGGGCGTGTGGCCGTAGACGACCGCCGCCCGGCCGCGGTAGTCCTCGGCCCAGGGGTGGCGCACCGGCAGGCCGAACTCGTCGGTCTCGCCGGTGGTCTCCCCGTACAGGGCGTGCGAGCGGACCCGGCCGGAGGTGCGGCCGTGGTACTTCTCCGGCAGCCCGGCGTGGCAGACCACCAGCCGGCCGCCGTCCAGGACGTAGTGGCTGACCAGGCCCTCGATGAAGGAGCGGACCTCGGAGGCGAACTCCTCCGGCTCGCCGGCGAGCTGCTCGACGGTCTCGGCGAGGCCGTGCGTCAGCTGCACCTTCGAACCCCTCAGGTGGCGCCCGAGCTTGTTCTCGTGGTTGCCCGGCACGCACAGGGCGCTGCCCGAGGCGACCATGCCCATGACGCGGCGCAGGACGCCGGGGCTGTCCGGGCCGCGGTCGACGAGGTCGCCGACGAAGACGGCCGTGCGGCCCTCGGGGTGGACGCCCTCGCGGTAGCCGAGCCGGTCCAGCAGGGCTTCCAGCTCCGAGGAGCAGCCGTGCACGTCGCCGATGATGTCGAAGGGGCCGGTGAGGTGGGTGAGGTCGTTGTAGCGCTTCTCGCGGACGACCTCGGCGGTCTCGGCCTCCTCGGGGGTCCGCAGGAGGTGCACCTTGCGGAAGCCCTCCCGCTCCAGGTGGCGCAGGGAGCGGCGCAGCTCCCGGCGGTGGCGCCGGATCACGTGCCGCGGGAGCCCCGCCCGGTCGGGGCGGGCCGCGTTGCGCTGCGCGCAGACGTCCTCGGGCATGTCGAGGACGATCGCGACGGGCAGGACGTCGTGCTCGCGGGCGAGCCGGACCAGGGAGCGGCGGGCCTCCGGCTGGACGCTGGTGGCGTCGATGACGGTGAGCCGGCCGGCCGCGAGGCGCTTGCCGGCGATGTAGTGGAGGACGTCGAAGGCGTCCTTGCTCGCGCTCTGGTCGTTCTCGTCGTCGCTGACGAGGCCGCGGCAGAGGTCGGAGGAGACCACCTCGGTGGGCCTGAAGTGCCTGCGGGCGAAGGTGGACTTGCCCGAGCCGGTGGCGCCGACGAGGACGACGAGGGACAGGTCGGGGACGGGGAGCACGCGGGGCTCGGCGGCTCCGGTGGCGGTGTCGGCGGTCATGCGGCCTCTCCCTCCTTCGGGGCGGCGGGGCGG
>NZ_RPSE01000269.1:0-8723 GCF_003949955.1 Streptomyces sp. WAC05292 | reverse complement strand
CCACCCTACGCAGCGCCCCCAGCACACCGCCGACGGGAATTCCCGCGAACCACCGGTATTCGCACGTACGACTGAATCGCCCACGCATCAAGACCTGAATCCCACATTCCGGACGACAGTGGAGGCATGACCCAAACCCGACACGACCGCGGCGACGACACCGGCGGCCTGCGCAACGGCACGGCCACCTTCGAGGCCCTCCGCGACCAGGCCGTCGCCCTCCGCCGCCAAGGCCTCAGCCGGCGCCAGATCCGCGACCACCTCCACGTCCACAACAACGACATCCTCAGCCGCCTCCTGGAAGGCGAGCCCCCACCCGACTGGACCCGCCGGCCCAACGCCAAGGACGACCTCCGCGCCCGCGCCCGCGAGCTCCGCCTCCAGGGCATGACCTACGACCGGATCCAGCTCGAACTGGGCTGCTCGAAGAGCTCGATCTCCCTATGGGTCCGCGACCTGCCCAAACCGGACCGGACCCGCACGCGGGAGGAGTCGTCCGAGATCGCCCGGCGGGGCTGGGAGCAGCGTCTGGAGCGGCGGGAGGCGGAGCGGCAGCAGACCAAGCAGGACGCGGCTGCGCAAGTGGGGCGGCTGACCGAGCGCGAACTCTTCCTCATTGGCGTAGGGCTGTACTGGTCAGAGGGGCAGAAGAGCAAACCGCACGCCCGGCGCGAACGAGTGATGTTCGTCAACAGCGACCCGAACATGGTCAAGGTGTTCCAGGCTTGGCTCGATCTCCTCAAGGTGGCACGCGAGCGCATCAGGTACCGCGTGATGATCCACACGTCCGCAGACGTCCAGGGAGCTGAGCAGTACTGGGCTGACCTCTTGGAAGTCCCCGCGTCGCACTTTCAGCCGACCACACTCAAGAAGCACAACCCGACCACCGTACGCAAGAACGTGGGCGCCGGGTATCGAGGGTGCCTGGTGGTCTCGGTGCTCGACAGCGCCGACTTGTACCGGCGCATCGAGGGGTGGTGGTCGCAAGTGGCAGTGGAGGCAAGCCGCCTGAACGCGTAGGCTTGCCGCGACAATCCCGGGTTGCTCTGTCGGTAGGGGCGACTAGACTTTGAATCTAGGTACGACGCAGGTTCGACTCCTGCCCCGGGAGCTTTGACAACGGGTCCTGACCAGAAGGTCGGGACCCGCCCTCGTTTACGGCGTCTGGCCCCCCGGTATCCTTCGGGGGTCCACCACCCGAAGCCGAAGGGCACACCCGTGAGCGCCAACCGCCCGGCAGCCGTCGTCGTACTCGCAGCGGGTGAGGGCACCCGCATGAAGTCGGCCACTCCCAAGGTCCTCCACGAGATCTGCGGGCGCTCGCTCGTCGGACACGTCGTCGCCGCCGCGCGCGAGCTGGACCCCGAGCACCTCGTGGTCGTCGTCGGCCACGCCCGCGAGCAGGTCGCGGCCCATCTGGCCGAGATCGACGCGGACGTCCGCACCGCCGTCCAGTACGAGCAGAACGGCACCGGCCACGCCGTCCGCATGGCGCTGGAGGAGCTCGGCGGGTCCGTCGAGGGGACCGTCGTCGTCGTGTGCGGCGACACTCCGCTGCTGACCGGCGAGACGCTCGGCGCCCTGGTCGCGACGCACGGCGCCGACGGCAACGCCGTGACCGTGCTGACCGCGGAGGTCCCGGACTCCACCGGGTACGGCCGCATCGTGCGCGACGAGGAGACCGGTGCGGTCACCGCGATCGTGGAGCACAAGGACGCGACCGACGCCCAGCGCGCGATCCGTGAGATCAACTCGGGGGTGTTCGCGTTCGACGGCGCGCTGCTCGCCGACGCCCTGGGCAAGGTGCGGACGGACAACAGCCAGGGCGAGGAGTACCTGACGGACGTGCTCGGCATCCTGCGGGAGGCGGGCCACCGGGTGGGTGCGTCGGTGGGGAGCGATCACCGGCAGATCCTGGGGATCAACAACCGCGTGCAGTTGGCGGAGGCGCGGGCGCTGCTGAACGCGCGGCTGCTGGAGCGGGCGATGCTGTCGGGCGTGACGGTGGTGGATCCGGGGAGCACGTTCGTCGACGTGTCGGTGACTTTCGGCCAGGACGCGCTGGTGCATCCGGGTACGCAGCTGCTGGGTGCCACGCATGTGGGCGAGGGTGCCGAGGTGGGTCCGAACACGCGGCTGCGGGACACGCGGGTGGGTGCGGGTGCGCGGGTGGACAACACGGTGGCGGAGTCGGCGGTGATCGGTGCGTCGGCGTCGGTGGGTCCGTACGCGTACCTGCGTCCGGGGACGAACCTGGGTGTGAAGGCGAAGGCCGGCACGTACGTGGAGATGAAGAACGCGACGATCGGCGAGGGCACGAAGGTGCCGCACCTGTCGTACGTGGGTGACGCGACGATCGGCGAGTACACGAACATCGGTGCGGCGAGCGTGTTCGTGAACTACGACGGTGAGCACAAGCACCACACGGTGGTGGGCTCACATTGCAAGACGGGTTCGGACAACATGTTTGTGGCGCCCGTCACGATCGGGGACGGTGCCTACACGGCTGCGGGGTCGGTGATCACGAAGGACGTGCCGCCGGGTGCGTTGGCCGTGGCGCGGGGCCAGCAGCGGAATATCGAGGGTTGGGTGGCTCGGAAGCGGCCGGGGAGTGCGGCTGCTTCGGCGGCGCAGTCGGCGGCCGGTGAGGGGTCCTCGGGGGCCTGAGCGGCTCTTCCGGGTGAACTGTCCGGAAACAGGTGCGCCGGGGACGGCGTACCGTGATAGGTGCACGCAATTCGGCTGGCTCACCGTGTGCGGGACGGACGCACATGGGGGCGAGCAGCTTTCAACACGTCTGAGGAGACTGTGCTGTGACCGGGATCAAGACGACCGGCGAGAAGAAGCTGATGCTCTTCTCCGGCCGCGCCCACCCCGAGCTGGCCGAGGAGGTTGCGCACCAGCTGGGCGTCCAGCTCGTGCCGACCAAGGCTTTCGACTTCGCCAACGGTGAGATCTACGTCCGCTTCCAGGAGTCGGCGCGTGGTGCGGACTGCTTCCTGATCCAGAGCCACACGGCTCCGATCAACAAGTGGATCATGGAGCAGCTGATCATGCTGGACGCGCTGAAGCGTGCGTCGGCCCGGTCGATCACGGTGATCATCCCGTCGTACGGGTATGCCCGCCAGGACAAGAAGCACAAGGGCCGTGAGCCGATCTCGGCGCGTCTGGTCGCGGACCTGCTGAAGACCGCGGGTGCGGACCGCATCCTGACGGTGGACCTGCACACGGACCAGATCCAGGGCTTCTTCGACGGCCCGGTCGACCACCTGTCGGCGCTGCCGGTCCTCGCGGACTACGTGGGTGCGAAGGTGGACCGCACCAAGCTGACGATCGTCTCCCCGGACGCCGGCCGCGTGCGGGTGGCGGACCGCTGGTGTGACCGTCTGGACGCTCCGCTGGCGATCGTGCACAAGCGGCGTGACAAGGACGTCGCGAACCAGGTGACGGTCCACGAGGTGGTCGGCGAGGTCAAGGGCCGGGTGTGTGTCCTGGTCGACGACATGATCGACACGGGTGGCACGATCTGTGCGGCCGCCGAGGCGCTGTTCGCGCACGGTGCGGAGGACGTGATCGTGACGGCGACGCACGGCATCCTGTCGGGGCCGGCGGCGGACCGTCTGAAGAACTCGAAGGTGAGCGAGTTCGTGTTCACGAACACGCTGCCGGATCCGTCGGACCTGGAGCTGGACAAGATCACGGTGCTGTCGATCGCGCCGACGATCGCGCGTGCGGTTCGTGAGGTGTTCGAGGACGGTTCGGTGACGAGCCTCTTCGAGGAGCAGCAGTAGCGGTAGCAGTGGGACGGGTCCCGGGGGCCGGCCGTGGCGGTCGGCTCCTGGGAGATCCTTTTGGGTGCGGCCTCCGTGCCGGGTAGACTCGTGGAGTTGCTCGGCGAGGGAGGCCGCACTTTTCGGTGTGGGTGCTCCGTTATCGACGCGCTCTTCGTAGCAGGCCGTTTCGTGGCCGGGTGACCGTTGTCCGTTCCGTCACCCCACGAGGAGTGAACATGTCCGAGGTCAAGCTTTCCGCTGAGCTCCGCACCGTTTTCGGCAAGGGCGCCGCCCGTGCCACCCGCCGCAACAAGCAGATCCCCGCGGTCATCTACGGCCACGGTGAGGCCCCGAAGCACGTGGCCGTCGAGGGTCACGCGCTGACCATGGCGCTGAAGACCCCGAACGTCCTGATCTCCCTGGACATCGCGGGTGACGGCACCGAGCTGGTCATTCCGAAGGCCGTCCAGAAGGACCCGATCAAGCGCACCGTGGACCACGTGGACTTCCTCGCGGTCAAGAAGGGCGAGAAGGTCACGGTCGAGGTTCCGGTCCACGCCGAGGGTGACCTGGCTGCCGGTGGCAACCTGCTGGAGCACGTTCTCGCGACCGTTTCGGTCGAGGCCGAGGCGACCCACCTGCCCGAGGCGCTGACCGTGTCGGTCGAGGGCCTGGAGGCCGGCGCGTCCGTGCTGGCGAAGGACGTCGCCCTGCCGTCCGGCGTGTCCCTGGTGACGGACGCCGACGCGGTCGTCCTGCAGGTTCTCGCGGCGCAGGCCGAGGAGCCGGCCGCCGAGGGCGAGGGCGAGGGCGCGGAGGCCTGAGCCTCCCCCTTTTCCCGTCGCACCGGTTGCGCACCCGACCGCCGTCCGGCTCCACTGGAGCAGGACGGCGGTCGTCCATGTTGAGGAGCTAGTGATGTCGGACGACGCAGCGCCCTGGCTGATCGTCGGCCTCGGGAACCCCGGGGCGGAGTATGCGGGCAACCGCCACAATGTCGGGTTCATGGTGGTGGACCTGCTGGCCGAGCGGATCCGGGGGAAGTTCAAGGCGCACAAGGCGCGGGCGCAGGTGGTGGAGGGTCGTCTCGGTCCTCCGGGGCCGGCGAACCGGCGGGTGGTGCTGGCGAAGCCGATGTCCTTCATGAACCTGTCGGGTGGTCCGGTGACGGCCTTGCGGGATTTCTACAAGGTGCCGGTGGACCGGATCGTGGCGGTCCACGACGAGTTGGACATCGACTTCGGGGCGCTGCGGCTGAAGGTGGGCGGCGGTGACAACGGGCACAACGGGTTGAAGTCGATGACGAAGTCGCTGGGGCCCGACTACCACCGGGTGCGGTGCGGTATCGGGCGGCCGCCGGGTCGGATGCAGGTCGCGGACTTCGTGCTGAAGGACTTCTCGTCCGCGGAGCGCAAGGACCTGGGCTGGTTCGTGGACCGGGCTGCGGATGCGGTGGAGTGCCTGGTGGCGGAGGGGTTGGAGCGGGCGCAGTCCGCGTACAACTCCTGAGGGCTAGTAGTCGGCGATCCGGGTGAGGTCGATGTCGATGTCGAACGGCTCGTCGGTCTTGAGGAGGTCGCGGTACATGCCTGCGTGCACGTAACTGCGGGTCTGCTGGTCCAGGACGTATACGTGCACCAGGGGATCGTTGTGGCTGCCGGTCATCTCCACGCGCCAGAAGTTGGGGATGCCGGCGGCGGCGTACTTGATCGGCTTGGTGTTGCGGTCCCTCGCCTCGGAATCGGGAGACACCACTTCCACGGCCAGTACAACGTCCTCCGCCCGGTAGAACGTCTGTGTCGGGCCGGTGACGGACTCGGCCAGGACTACGGACACATCGGGCTCGGGGCCGTTCCGCTTGTCCAGGACGACGGTCATCTCACGCTTGACCTTGAGATGTGGCGGGGCGGTCCGGCGGAGACCCGTGACGAGCAAGTCGATCACGTCGGTGTGGAAGTTCCGCTGCGGACTCACGAAGACCAGGCTCCCGTCGATGAGCTCCGTGTGGGGCGGGAGGTCCTGTAGCGACAGCAGGTCGTCCACGGTGTACCCGTCCGCGGGGGGACGGGGCCAGCTGTGCTCGGCGGTCATGGCTGCTCCCATGGACGGCATCCTGGTCTTGTCCACCAACGGTAGCGGCCGGTATCCGCGTCCGTCATCACATCGTGTGACGGACGCGGATACCGGCCGTTCGTTCGACCGTGCCGTTCAGCCGGTGTTGCGCAGGCCGGCGGCGACGCCGTTGACGGTGAGGAGGAGGGCCCGGGAGAGCAGCGGGTCGGGGGCTTCGCCGCGGGCGGCGGCGGCGCGCTGGCGGGCCAGGAGGGAGACCTGGAGGTAGGAGATGGGGTCGAGGTAGGCGTCGCGGACGGCGAAGGTCTGCTGGAGGACGGGCTGGGAGTCGAGGAGCTTCTCGCCGCCGGTGATGCGCAGGACCTCGCGGACGGTCAGCTCGTGTTCGGCGCGGATGCGGTCGAAGACGTGCTTGAGGTCGTCGGGGACGAGGGTGTCGACGTAGTGGCGGGCGATCCGCAGGTCCGTCTTGGCGAGGGTCATCTCGACGTTGGACAGGAAGTTGCGGAAGAAGTGCCAGCGTTCGCCCATTTCGGTGAGGGCGTCCTCCTGGCCGGCTTCGCGGAGGGCCTTGAGGCCGGAGCCGACTCCGTACCAGCCGGGGACGATCTGCCGGGACTGGGTCCAGCCGAAGACCCAGGGGATGGCGCGGAGGCCGTCGAGGCCGGCGCCGGAGTCGGGGCGGCGGGAGGGCCGGGAGCCGAGGTGGAGGTCGGCGAGCTGGTCGACGGGGGTGGAGGCGAAGAAGTAGGCGGGCAGGTCGGGGTCTTCGACGAGTGCGCGGTAGGCGGCGTGGGCGGCGTCGGAGACGATGTCCATGGCGGCGTCCCAGCGGGCGAGGGCCTCGTCGGACTGCCGGGGGGCGGTGTGCAGGGCGGAGGCCTGCAGGGTGGCCGCGACGGTGAGTTCGAGGTTTTCGCGGGCCAGGGACGGGACGAGGTACTTGTCGGAGATGACCTCGCCCTGTTCGGTGACCTTGATCTCGCCTTCGAGGGTGCCCCAGGGCTGGGCGAGGATGGCGTCGTGGGAGGGGCCGCCGCCGCGGCCGACGGTGCCGCCGCGGCCGTGGAAGAGGCGCAGGCGGACGCCGTGGCGGTGGGCGACGTCGCGCAGGCGGCGCTGGGCGCGGTGGATCTCCCACTGGCTGGTGGTGATGCCGCCGAACTTGGAGGAGTCGGAGTAGCCGAGCATGACCTCCTGGACGTCGCCGCGGAGGGAGACGAGGCGGCGGTAGGAGGGGTCGGCGAGCATGTCGTCGAGGATGACGTCGGCGGCGCGGAGTTCGTCGGTGGTCTCCAGCAGCGGCACGATGCCGATCTTGGCCCAGCCGGCGTGGAGGTCGAGGAGGCCGGCTTCGCGGGCGAGGACGGCGGCGGCGAAGACGTCGTCGGCGCCCTGGCACATGGAGATGATGTAGGACTCGATGACCTCGGGTCCGAACTTCTCGAAGGCGTCCTTGACGGCGATGAAGACGCCGAGGGTCTTCTGGCCGGCCGCGTCGAGGGGGGCGGGGGTGGGGGCGAGGGGGCGGCGGGAGCGGAGTTCCTTCGCGAGGAGCTTCTGCCGGTACTCGCGGGGCATGTCGGCGTAGCGCCAGGATTCCTCGCCGAGGCGGTCGAAGAGCTGGCCGAGGGCGTGGTGGTGGGCGTCGGCGTGTTCGCGGACGTCCATGGTGGCGAGCTGGAGGCCGAATGCGGCGAGGGTGCGGATGGTGCGGTCCATGCGGCCGTCGGCGAAGAGGGCGCCGCGGTGCTCGCGCAGGGAGGTCTGGATGAGGGTGAGGTCGGTGAGGAGTTCGGCGGTGCCGAGGTAGTCGCGGCCTTCCTCGTGGGGGGTGCCCTTGGCGAGGCGCTCGCGGGTGTTGAGGAGCTTCTGCCGGATGCAGGTGGCCTTGAGGCGGTAGGGCTCTTCGGCGTTGAGGCGCTTGTAGCGGGGGCTGATCTCGGGGAGGCGCTCCAGGTCGGCCTGGAGGGAGGAGAGGAGTTCCTCGGTGGCGCCGGTGTAGCGGATGGAGTTGGAGAGCAGGCCGCGCAGGTAGTCGATGAGTTCCAGGGCGTCGGTGATGCCGTGCTCGTGCTGGAGGATCAGGACGTCGCGGGTGACGTCGGGGGTGACGTTGGGGTTGCCGTCGCGGTCGCCGCCGATCCAGGTGCCGAAGGTGAGGGGGCGGGTGCCGGGGGGCAGTTCGACGCCGACGCGCTGGAGTTCGGCGGCGAGGTCTTCCAGGACGTCGCCGACGGCGCCGGCGTGGAGTTCGTCGAGGTAGTAGATGGCGTTGCGGGCCTCGTCGGCGGGCTCGGGGCGGACGACGCGGAGTTCGTCGGTCTGCCAGACGAGGTCGATGTTCTCGGCGAGGCGGAGGTCCTGGCGGCGGCGGTCGCCGGCGCCGGTGGCGGGCTCCTCCAGGAGGGTGGCGATGCGGCGCAGCTTGTTGAGGACGCTGCGGCGGGCGGCTTCGGTGGGGTGTGCGGTGAAGACGGGGCGGACGTTGAGGTTGCGGACCGTTTCGCGCAGGTGGTCGGGGTCGGCGTCCTTGAGCATGTCGGCGGTGCGGGCGAGGAGGCCGCCTTCGGCGGCGCGGTGGGCGCGCAGTTCGCGGCCGCGGTGTACCTGCTCGGTGACGTTCGCGAGGTGGAAGTAGGTGGAGAAGGCGCGGACGAGCTTGGCGGCGGTCTCCAGGTCGGTGTCGCCGAGGAGGGTGGCGGCGGCTTCGCCGTCGGTGCGGGTGAGGGCGCGGACGCGCTCGACGAGGTCGAGGAGGTCCCGGCCTTCCTGGCGGACGAGGGTTTCGCCGAGGAGGTCGCCGAGGCGGCGGATGTCCGCGCGGAGTTCCGCGTTGGCGGCGGCGACGGAGGGGGACGGGGCCCGGCCCGGGGT
>NZ_RPSE01000268.1:0-8772 GCF_003949955.1 Streptomyces sp. WAC05292 | reverse complement strand
CCGCAGCCCCCGCCCCCGTCCGGGCGGGGGCTGCGGCGCTGTCCGCGGGCGCCCCGGGCTCACCCCGGGGCCGCCGTCCGCAGCCAGGCGGCCAGGCCCAGCACGACGGGGACGGCGTACCACCAGCGGCTCACCGTGCGCAGGTACACCGGCAGCATCGACAGCAGCAGGCCGGCGAAGGCGAAGCCCATGACCGCGTACGCCTGCACCTCCATGTCGTCCCGGAGGCGGACGTCGTCGGGCGCCGGATCGGCACGCAGCAGGAGCAGGCACAGGTACGCCGCCGGCAGGTAGACGAGCCCGAGCGGCACGCCCAGCACCCACTGCAGGCAGCCGCGGTCGCCCGGGAGGCAGTCGCTGTAATCGCCCTGGTCCTCGTCCTTGTCCTCGCCGGCGTAGTCGTCGCTCGCGCTGTCGCGTCGGAAGCCCATGACCTGCGCGCCCCTCCACTCTCCGGCCGCCCGGTACGGGCGCAAGACGCCGCCCGCCCCCGGCGCGGTTCCGGCAGGCGGTCGGCCCTATAGTCGGCGGCCGTTGTCCAACGAGCAGTAAACGGGGGCCTGATGGCGATGAAGGCGATGCGGGAGATACGGGCGGCCCGGGCGGCGGCCCGGCTGATCGGGAGGCGGAACGCGCTGCGCTACCTCGCGCTCGGCGCGAGCGCCGCCCTCGCGGCGGCCTGCACGGGCAAGGGCGCGGAGACGGCGGGCACGGGCGGGCCGGGCACGGGGCCCGCCCCGTCCGGCAGCACGGGCCCGGCGCCCGCCCCCTCGACCGTCCCACCGGCGACGCCCTCCGGGACCGCCGGCGCGGAGCCCGGCCCGACCACCGCCGGGGTGCTGACCCGGGCGTTCGACGCGTTCATCAAGGGCAGGTGGCGGCTGGAATCCACGACGCCCGGCGGCCGGACCGCCACCGGAACGGTCACCGTCCTCGCCGACGGCGGCGGCAACGGCGGCTTCACCATCGACTGGGACGGACCCGACGGCAAGCCCGTCACCTGGACCGGATTCTGGCTGCTCCGCGGCGGCCACCTGCGCATCGACGTCCACACCGCCCCCCAGGGCATCAACCGGCTCACCGGCGGCGAGGCCCTCACCGTTCCGAAGGAGGTCGGAGAGGGCGCCTCCCTGCTGCTCCCGTGGAAGCCGCCCGGCCACAAGGGCACCAGCGACGGCCAGCAGCTGCAGGCCACCTACCGGGACGGGGTGCTGCGCATCGTCCACCGCGAGCGCGGCGGCAGCGAATCCGTGCACACCTGCACCCGCGCTCCCGGCTGACGGGGCGCACCCGACGGGGCGGCCGACGGCGGCCGGAAACGGGCCGCACCCCCGGCCGCCCCGCAGGCGCCGAGGGTGCGGCCGTGCCGCATCCGGCAGCGGCTGCGGCCGCCGGGCCGGAACTCGGCGCCGCCTGGGATCGGTACGGGCGGCGGCCGCGAGACCGGCCGCGGCCCGGGGCCGGTCGGCCGCCCTGCCGGCGTCCTCGGGGCCGTGGCCGTGCCGAATCCGGCAGCGGCCTGTGCCGGCCCGGGCGTCGGCTCCGTTCGGTCCGGGCGACCGGCCGGGCAGGAACCTGGCAGCAGTCCGGGGCCGGAGCCGGCGGCGGTCGGGATCGGTACGGCCGGCGGCCGGGAGGCCGGCCGCGGCCCGGGGCCGGTCGGCCTCCCTGCCGGCGCCGCAGGGGGCGCGGCCATGCCGAAACCGGCAGCGGCTCGTGCCGAGCACGGGAGCCGGATCCGTCCGGTCAGAGCGGCCCACCGGGCCGGAACCGGTAGCGGCCTGGGCCGGGACCCGGCAGCGGCTAGGGGCCGGCTTCGGCGGCGGCACGGGGCGGGCTTCGGCGGCGGCCCGGGTCGCGGCCCTTCCCCGTTCCTCCGCCCTTCCTCCGCCAAGTCCGCTCACCGGGGTCTGGCCCCGCCCCGTTACCGGTGCGTAAATTACCGGCGGTAACGCGGTAACTCCCGTGTCGAGCGGAGGAGAGCGCCATGAACGCGGACGTCATGCGGGCCGCCCCCAAGCCGGTGGAGCCCGTACGGACCGTCGTCGACGGAGTCGTGCGCCAGGTGGAGGTCCCCCCGCTGGCCGCCGTCCCCGCCGGCGGCTCGCTCGCGGACATCCCCTTCCACAACGCCCGCGAGGCCCCCAACACCGTCGTCCTCTCCCGCAAGCACCCCGACGGCACCTGGCACGACGTCACCGCCGCCGCGTTCGCCGCGGAGGTGCGCGCCGTCGCCAAGGGGCTCATCGCCGAGGGGCTCCGCGAGGGCGACCGGCTCGCGATCATGGCCCGTACCACCTACGAATGGACCCTGCTCGACTTCGCCGCCTGGGCCGCCGGACTCGTCACCGTCCCCGTCTACCCGACCTCCTCCGCCCTCCAGGCGCGCTGGATCATCCAGGACTCCGGGGCCGTCGCCTGCGCCGTCGAGGACACCACCCAGGCCCGCCTCATCAGCGCCGAACGCGCCAACCTGCCCTGGCTGGCCCACCTGTGGGAGTTCGACACCGGCGCCCTGGCCCGGCTCGCCAAGGCCGGCGAGCACATCCCCGACGCCGTCGTCCACGCCCGTCGCGCCGCCCGTACGCCCGACTCCGTCGCCACCCTCATCTACACCTCCGGCACCACCGGCCGGCCCAAGGGCTGCGTCCTCACCCACGGCAACTTCTTCGCCGAAGCCGACAACGCCGTCGAACTCCTCCACCCCGTCTTCCGCTCCGCCACCACCGAGCCCGCCTCCACCCTCCTCTTCCTCCCGCTCTCCCACGTCTTCGGCCGCATGGTCGCCATAGGCTGCCTCCGCGCCCGCGTCCGCATCGGCCACGCGCCCAGCATCAGCACCGACGACCTCCTCGCCGACCTGGCCGGCTTCCGCCCGACGTTCCTCCTCGCCATCCCGTACGTGCTGGAGAAGGTCTACAACACCGCCCGCGCCACCGCCGAGCGCATGGGCCGAGCCTCCTCCTTCGACCGCGCCGCCCGCATCGCCCGCCGCTACGGCGAAGCCGCCGAGAACGGCCGCCCCGGCATCGGCCTGCGAGCCGCCCGCGCCCTGTACGACCCCCTCGTCTACCGCCGCATCCGCGCCGCCCTCGGCGGCCACGTCCGCTACGTCATCAGCGGCGGCTCACCCCTCGGCCGGCGCCTCGCCGCCTTCTACACCGGGGCCGGCATCGACGTCTTCGAGGGCTACGGACTGACCGAGACGACCGGCGCCAGTACGGTGACCCCGCCGCAGAAACCCCGCCTCGGGACCGTCGGCTGGCCCCTCCCCGGCACCGCCGTCCGCATCGCCGACGACGGCGAGGTCCTCCTCCGCGGCCGCCACGTCTTCGCCGGCTACTGGAACACCGCACAGCTGCCCACCCGCCCCGACGGCTGGCTCGCCACCGGCGACATCGGCGAACTCGACGCCGACGGCTACCTCACCATCACCGGCCGCAAGAAGGACCTGATCATCACCTCCGGCGGCAAGAACGTCGCCCCCGCCCCCCTGGAGGACTGGCTGCGCGCCCACCCCCTGGTCGGCCAGTGCCTCGTCGTCGGCGACAACAGGCCGTACGTCACCGCCCTGATCACCCTCGAACCGGAGGGCCTCGCACACTGGCGCGCGATGCGGCGCCGCGAAGGCGTCCCGACCCGCGAACTCGTCCGCGACCCGGACCTCCTGGCCGAACTCCAACGCGCCGTGGACGACGCGAACCGCCTGGTCTCCCGCGCGGAATCCATCCGCAGGTTCGCGGTCCTGCCGGGCGAGTTCACCGAAGCGAGGGGCCACCTCACCCCGTCACTGAAACTCCGCCGCACGGCGATCGTCCGCGACTACGCGGCGGAGATCGACGCGCTGTACCGGCAGCGCTGAAGACGCACCCCCATCCGCGACACCGCTCAACCGCACCCGAGGGTCTTCAGGGTCTCCGCCATGTAGGCGCGCATGAACGCCTCGACGGCGGGCCGGAGATCGCGCTTCAGCTTGTCGGCCCGCTCCACCTGCACCGTGAGGGTGAAGTGGTCGCCTGTTACGGTCTTGCACCGGGCCGTGGCCGTGGCGCCTTCATTGCCAAGGACGGAGTCCTCGAAGCCAAGATCCACTCGGGCGGGTTCCGTCAGCCCGATGACAGAGCTCTCGCGGGAGTAAGCCATCAGGTCCCCTGGTGGGCCGTCGTGAAACGCAAACCGGAAATCGAGAGCGCGTTTACCATCCACGGTCACCACACAGGGGGCGGTCCGGGCTTTGTGCCGGTCCACTCGATTGCCCTCGGCGATTTTCCCGTGCGGCCGGAGCAGGGGACCGGACAGGTCCGGGGAGATGGGTGTGCCGCAGATCGTCTCGGGGATGGCTTCGGCAGCGGTATCGCAGGCCATCAGGCACAGCACGAGGGCGCCGCCCGCAGCGACCGAAGTCAAGGCCCGCCTCATTTGGCAGCCCCGCTCTCCGGCGGGGCGACGGCCTTGGCGCGGTCCGCACCAGCTCCGGAGGCTGTGTCCACCGTGTGCTCGTACTTGAAGCGGCCGGCGCCTGCGTCGTGCAGTTTCACCCACTCGTCGGTCAGCGCCATCAGCTGCTCGTTGCGTTTCTGGAACGCCTTGTAGGTCCCGTCTGTGAACTTTTCGTCGATGTGCTTCTGCTCATCCGCCAGCCACTTGTCGACCACGTAGTCGAATCCGGCCTGCACCTCTGAGTCATAGGCGGGCAGGTAGCTGATGGCGGTATCGAAGATCCACTTGTCGTTCCAGGCTGCCTGTTCGGCCGGTCCGACGGCGTCCGTGCGGGCCTGCTCCAGGAAGCCCACCGTGCGGGCGGCGCGCAGGAGGGACTCCTCCGGGTGTTTCTGGCCCGGTTCGTGGATCTCTCGGACCATGGCGTTGTTGATTCCGACGTTCAGGTTTCCGTAGGCCTCCTGGTCCTTGGAGACCTGCTTGATGACCTCGTACATGTCGTTCTGCTCCACCGGCAGGGACCGCATGTCCACGCTGCTGGTGACCTCGTGCACCGTGCCGGAGTGGTTCACCAGGATGGTGGACATCGGCTCGCGCAGGGACTCGGGAAGGTCGTCGCCGGCCTCCGCGAATTCGCTGATCGCGTTCTTGAAGACGGCCTTGTTGTCGGCGGAGTGCTCGACGAACTTCGGGTTGTCCGAGGACGGGTCGATGCCGGTCGCGCCGGCCAGCAGTGCCGCCGAGAAGCCCGCCCGGTCGTCCTTGTCGAGCTCGGGGGAGTAGTGGACGGCGTTGCCGTGCTCGTTCGCCTTGAGGACCACCTCCCAGTTCCGTTCCATGAGGTGCTTCATCCGGTCCTCGTCCTTCAGGTACGACGCCGACGCCTCCGGGTTGTGGCTCATCACCCCGAGGAGGCCGTCCATCGGGTCGTTGGCGAACCAGCCGGTCCGCTCCCCGCTGTACTCACCGCCCTTCATGACCCAGATGTCGTCCTTGTCCTTCTCCGCCTTCATGATGTCGTCGCCAACGTCGTGCAGGAACTGCTTCGAGTAGTCCCCGCCGCCCTGGCTCATCAGCGTGACCAGGGACTGGTAGCCGTATACCTTCTCCAGTCGCGTGTCCGTGAAGGAGGTGTTGCGGCGCTTCAGCCCCTCCTTCTGCATCTCGGCCCGGAACTTCTTGTACGTCTCCGAGTTCGGGTCCTTCGTCGCCGACGCGAGCGTGGCCCCCAGGCCCTTCTGGAGATCCGTGTAGTCCGACTTGTTCGCAGGGTTCCTGACGTGGATCTCGTCGCTGAGCCGGTTCGTCAGCTCGATCGTGCCCTTCGCCCCGAGCCCGCTGATGAACACCTGGCTGAACTCGGGCTTGCCGGAGTTGTCGCGGAAGGACCGCTGGAGTTCCGCCATCTCGGCCGGCGGGATCTTCTCGCCGCCAGCCAGGCGCGTGGCGATGCTCTCGGCGTTCCGCGCCTCGTACACCTCGACGTCACCCTGCGCCGCACCGTTGAAGCCTGTGCCCAGGGTGGTGTCGTTCTTGTCGCCGTAGCCGTCCGCGCAGGCAGCCTCCAGTGCGATCTTCACACCCTGGTCGGCGTCGTCGAGAGCCTTGACCGCGCTGGCGATGTGCTGTGTCCAGGCGTTCTCGGTGTTCTTCAGGTCCGGGTCGTGGCGGGCCGCGTTCGCTGTGGCAGCGTCCGCCTTGGAGTAGTCGAAGGTGCACCGGCCCTCGTCGGAGACCTTCATGCCGGCCTTCACCGCGTCGTCGCGGGCCGACTCGACCTTCTTTTTCAGGTCGGTGAACTGCTCGTGCGCGTCACGCAGCAGCCCGGCGATGGCCTTCGCCTGCGTCTGCGCGGCCGTGTACTCGTAGCGGGTGCCCGCGAAGTTGGTGTGGGCTGCACCGGCGCTCACGCCGGTCCAGGCCTGCCCGCCCATGGTGATCTTCTGGACGCTGTCCCGGTAGCGTTCCTCGACCTTCTTGAACTCACCGGCCATGGCGTCCCACTTGGTCGCGGCAGTGAGCAGGTGGCCGAAGTCCGTCGTCATGACCTCGTGATACGTCAACACGGCTGTCCCGCCCCTCAGATCCCGTTCAGCTTCGAGTCCGGAGCGGGCTTCACGAGATTGAATCCCTCGCCGGTCGTGATGTCGTTGCGCAGGAACATGTTCGAGGTCCCGCGCAAGGCGGTCTTCTCGGAGGCCAGCCTGCCCATCAACCCCGTCACCTGGCGGTCCCAGGTTTCCAGCACCTTCTTAAGGCCGGCCGAGGTGCTCCACCCGTCGAAGGCCTTGACCGTGCCGTTCGACGCCTCGTCCGCATGGTCCCCGGCCTTCTTGGTGCTCGGTTCCAGGTCGTTCTCGATGGTGTTCGCCGCGGCCTTCTTCTCGGCGGGCGCCGATCCGAAGTCCTGGGTGCCGGGAAGGAGCGGCCCGGACGGCGGCCCGGAGTTCAGCCGCATCGGCCCGTGCTCGGATGCGGTGGCCGGCGCCTGGCGCCAGTCCTGTTCGAAACCCATGGTGTCCCCCCGTCGGCCTGTTTGCCGGCGCCCGTCTTCGCGTCGCGTTCGCAACTTCAGGCGACGCTACCAGGGGCTGCGGGGCGGTCTCCGGGGTCCCGCGGATGCGGTCGCTGAGATGTCCGGAACCCGACAGTGTAGTCGCCCGTTTGGCGCATTGTCGCAGGTGGAGGCCATGGCGGGAGGAGATCGCGACTGCTCCGGGGGCGGGCGCGGGGCGTGGCGCCTATCGTGGGCTGACGGGATCGGGGGGCCGGCCCGAGGAGTGTGCAGTGCACCGTGCCCGCACCGGCGCCGTGGTCGGCGCAGCCTGCCTGCTCGCCCTCGCCGTACTGCCCGCCGACCCGCAGCGGCCGACCCCCGCGGCGGCGCCCGCCGCGTCCCGGATCCGGTGGGGCCCCTGCCCGGGGCAGCCCGTACCGGACGGCATGCGCTGCGGGTCCCTCGCGGTGCCGCTCGACCACGCCGACCCCGCCAAGGGCACCATCGACCTCGCCCTCGCCTCCATCCCCGCGAGCGGACCCCGCGCACAGCGCCTCGGATCGCTGGTCCTCAACTTCGGCGGGCCGGGCGCCCCCGGCGTCGAGGGCCTCGCCGCCGACGCCAAGGCCTTCGCCGACCTCGGCAAGCGGTACGACCTCGTCTCCTTCGACCCCCGGGGCGTCGGCCGCAGCACCCCCGTCACCTGCGGGGGCTCCATGGCACCCGACCCGGGGGCGGCCCGCGGCGACGCCGCCGCGCAACTGGCGGCACTGCGCGCCGTCGTCGAACGCTGCGAGCGCGCCTCGGGCCGGGTCCTGCCGTACATCGGCACCGTGCACGTCTCCCGCGACATGGACCTGATCCGGCGCGCCCTCGGCGAGGCGAAGCTGAACTACCTCGGCTTCTCGTACGGGACCCGCCTCGGCGCCGTCTACGCCGCCCAATACCCGCACCGCGTCGGCCGGATGGTCCTCGATGGCGTCGACACCCTCGTCGAGACGCTGACCGAGCAGGCGCTCGTCTCCGCCGAGGGCCAGCAGCAGGCGCTGGAGAACTTCCTCACCTGGTGCACCCGCCGCGCCGAGGGCTGCGTGTACGGGACGAATGCCCGAGCCGCCAAGGAGCGAGCCGACAGCCTTGTCGCCTACCTCGACGTGCATCCTCTCGTCGATGCGGACGGCGCTGCCTTCACCGGCCGGCACGCCGCCGCCGCCATCGCCGCCGCCCTGTACTCCCGTACGTCGTGGCCGGCGCTCGCCGATGCCCTGTCCCGGGTCGAACACCACGACGACCCCACAGGCCTGCTGCGTCTCGCCACGCCCGCCGAGGACCTTCCGTCCGACCTCGACGCCGAGCACGGCGTACCCGACCCCGACCCCGTTCCCGCGGACAACGCCGAGGCCGCCATGACCGCCGTGAACTGCGCGGACGACCCCGATCGCGGCAGCGACAAGGCCGCGCCCGCCGTGGTGGAGCGGCGGATCGCCGGACTGCGGGACCGGTTCCGCCAGGCCTCGCGCATCTTCGGCCCGCGCCAACTCGGCACGGTCCTGGCGTGCTACGGCCGGCCCGCGGGCACCGACTTCCTCCGGAGGATCGACCACCCGGGCGCCCCGCCGATACTGCTGATCGGCACCCGCGGCGACCCGGCCACCCCGTACCGGTGGACGGAGGAGACGGCACAGCGCCTGGGCTCGGCGGTCGTCCTGGACTACAAGGGCGACGGCCACACCGCCTACACAGCGTCTACGTGCGTCCGTGCATACGCGAACGCGTTCCTGGTGGACGGCGACCTGGCGTCGGGGACGCGGTCGTGCCCGGGGGTGGCGTAGGGG
>NZ_RPSE01000267.1:0-8805 GCF_003949955.1 Streptomyces sp. WAC05292 | reverse complement strand
GTTCATGGGAGTCTCCTGCTGTTCGATCCGAAAACCGGATGGAGTGGGGTTTTCCTTCTCGGTGCGGCCCGTGCGGTGAAAGGGGGGTCCCGGTCTGGCGGGGTGTCTCCCTTGCTCCGGTGGGGGGCGCACCACCAGTAGGCCCGAGACGGCCCACCCCGGACACGTTCCGGAAACTCGGGGCTTGACACCGTCGCGATGCCGGGCACAATCCGGTCGCCCCCTCGCCGGGGCCTTCGGCCTCCCGGTGCTTCCACCGAGCCGACGCGGCGGCCTTGGTGGGCAACGCCCGTGTGGGCGTGGCCCGTTGACGAGTGGGCTGCCCGCGTCAGGAGATCGGCAAGGGCGGGGGGATGCGGTCGATGCTCGACGGCCTGTTGCGGGACCGGGCTCTGGAGCACGGCCCGAGGACCGCTCTCGTGCGCGGCGCCACCGCCTCACGTACGCCGCCCTCCACCGGCGCGCGTCCCGCACGGCCGCCGGGGTGCGGCTGCTCGGCCTGCGGCCCGGCCGGCGGGTCGTCGTCCGGCTGCCGAACGTCCCCGAGTACGTGATCACCCT
Organism: Streptomyces sp. WAC05292; assembly: GCF_003949955.1. Lineage (NCBI taxonomy): Bacteria > Bacillati > Actinomycetota > Actinomycetes > Kitasatosporales > Streptomycetaceae > Streptomyces > Streptomyces sp. WAC05292. The sequence continues at coordinate 8,244 of NZ_RPSE01000267.1, read as the reverse complement.
CTTCGCTCTGCTGCGGCGCTCGCGTACCGCGAGCCGCAGGTTGCGCACGTCGTCCAGGCCGAGCAGGCGCGGGGCTGCCTCGGCCCCACCGTCCACCACGGCTTCGACCACACCGGCGATGACCGCCCGCATCGCGGCGCAGGGGCCCCTGCGGCGCGTCTTCACCCTGGCGGCGCCCCGGGGCGGCCAACCCGTACGGCGGGCCGCAACCGACCCGTCGGGAAGCCGCTACCCTCCGGGCTCCCTCGACGCCCCGTCCGAGCCGGGGCCCGCCCGGGCCGCCGACCCGGTGGCGTTCCTGCTTCCCGCCTCCTGGGGCGGCGCGTCCCGCCCGACGACCCGGTACCCGGCCGCCTGCCAGAGGACCGCGGCCCGGGAACGCGTCACCGTCGCGTCACTGCCGCCGGACACCGCCGGCCACCGGCTGCACCCAGCCCCCGCCGCCCGGACCGACGCCGGCAGCCTGCGGCTCCTGCGGGTCGGCGGGGGACTCCTGGACCCGGCGGACGCAGAGCGGGTGGGACGGGAGCCGGGCCTCCGCCTCCAGCAGGTCCCGGACATCCCGAAAGGGCTGGCTCGCCCCGGCCGAGACCTGACAGGCGTCCGGCCGGGCGGGCGGTCCCGGGGCGTACGCCCTCGCCCGCCCGCCCGGCCGTGGGCGAGCGGCGGGTTTGCGCAGTGCAGGAGGCGGACGCGTGATCGATCGCCGCGCCCCGCGGTCAGCCGGTGGGGGCCGCGGCCGTGCCGAGGGAGTCGGCGGCCAGGAACTTCGGGGCGCCCTCCTCGTAGAAGACGTCGACCGGGCCGAGCGCGAACCCGGCCGCCGCGACCATCTCGGCCGGGCGGCGGGTCAGGTGGCAGCCGCCGAACAGGCGCTGCTGGAGCGGGTCCAGCCGGCGCTGGCGGCGCCGAACGTGCTCGTCGGCGGCGGGTGCCAGGCCATGCTCCAGGAAGTGGAGGGTGCCGCCGGGCTTCAGGACGCGCAGCACCTCCCGCAGGGCGGCGGCGGCGTCCGGGATCGTGCACAGCGTCCACGTCGACAGGGCGGAGTCGAAGGTGTCGTCGTCGAAGGGCAGCGACTGCCCGTCCAATCCGGCCCGCAGCACCGGCACCGGGGAGTTCCCGACGCGCTTGCGGGCCAGCCGCCACGCGGTGTCCGACGGCTCGACGGCCGCCACCTCGGTCACGGACGGGGGATAGAACGGCACGTTGTGGCCGCTGCCGAAGCCGATCTCCAGCACGCGCCCCGTCAGCCCCTCGCACACGCGGCTGCGCAGCGGCCGGGACGTCTTCATCCCGCACACCGCGTCGATGACGCGCGGCAGTACGTGGCCGGTGTAGAAACCCATGGCGACCTCCGCTCCCGCCCCAGGATGGCACCGCGGCGGGGCCGCCGCCGCCGCGACACGGCGGCGGCCCCGCCGCGGCTCCTGCTGCTAACGGCTGTCCTGAGGGCCTTCCTGCTGCGGCGGCTCCGGCGCGGCGGTCGGCGCCGGCGGCGCCGCCGGGGGCCCCGTGTGGCCGGCGAGGAGGGCCTCCGCAAGGCCCTCGCGGCGGATCCGCCGGTCCACGTACAGCAGGCCCGCGACCAGCTGCATGAAGCCGACCTGGAACAGCTGCCCGGCGATCGCGCCGACCAGAGTCAGCAGGACGGCGACGACGAGCATGGTGATCGCGCCCGCCGGGGAGACGCCTTCCTCGGCGACGGCCATGGCCGGCACCAGCGCGAACGTCCCGATGAGGTTGAACGGCAGCTGGATCGCGTAGCCGATGGCACCCGCCAGCATGGCGCCGACGAGCGTGATGCCGAAGACCCGCCACCAGTCTCCGCGGACGAGAGCGGCCGAGCGGCGCAGCGCGGCGACCGGACCGGCGTCCTCCATGACGACGGCGGCCGGGGCCATCCCGAACCGGACGCTGAGCCAGACGGCCACGGGGAACGCGGCCAGCAGTCCCAGGACGAGGGGCACCAGCAGGGCTCCCGGGGCGGCCTCCGAGGCCGTGGCCACCGCCAGCGGCGCCCACACCGCCAGGACGGCGAACACCGGGAGGCCGGCGACCAGGGAACTGAGGAACATCGCGCCCGCCACCGCCGGGGCCCGCCGGAACGCGGCCCGGCGCACCGCCCCGAACGTCGTGGGACTGCCGGACACCGCCTCCTTCAGGACGGCCAGGCAGGCGGTGGAGATCACGGCCATGCCCAGCATGCCCAGCACGATGAGCGCCACCAGCATGACGGCGGCGGCCACGAGCAGCGGCACCACGTGCTCACGCGCCGGAGTCTCGCCGAACGGCGGGTCGAAGACGGGCTCCAGGTGCGGGAACACGGCGGCCACGGCGGCGGCCACGACGAGGCCCGTCGCGAGCACGAGCGCCGCCTGGACGAGCAGCGCGACGCCGGCCATCCGCTTCCAGTGGAGGCGGAAGGTGGAGAACGAACCGGTGACGATGTCCCCGAGGGAGAGCGGCCGCAGGGGTATGACCCCCGGCTGCGGCGGCGGGGGCGGCCCCCAGCCTCCCCAGTGCGGGGCGCCCCCGCCGCCCCCGTGTGCTCCCGGCCAACTGCTCTGCGTCATGCACGTGCTCCGTAGCTCGTCCCCGTTGTCAGTGGAGGACAACCTATCCCGCAGGTCAGGGGCATGACACCCGGATTGGCCGGGGGCGGGCGCACCGGCGGCGCCGGGCGGCCCGAACGGCGCGGGTGCCGCGGCCGCACCCGTACGGCTCCGGCCGCCGCGGTCCCGCGTGCGGTATACGTCCTGTGGGCGTGCGGGATCCGCCCGCGACGCCCTCGGAGGGAGTGGTGGCCCGTGGAGCGGACGACCTGCTGCGTGGTGGGCGGCGGCCCGGCCGGGATGGTGCTGGCCCTGCTGCTGGCACGGGCCGGGGTGGAGGTGACGGTGCTGGAGAAGCACGGCGACTTCCTCAGGGACTTCCGCGGCGACACCGTGCACCCGACGACCCTGTCACTGCTGGAGGAGATCGGCCTCGCCGAGCGGTTCGCCCGGCTCCCGCAGCGCCGCGTGACGACCGTCCAGCTGCCCCTCGGGCCGGACCGCACCCTGGTCACCGTCGGCAACATCGGGGCGCTGCACGGAAAGTACAACTACATCGCGATGGTGCCCCAGTGGGACCTGCTCGACCTCCTCGCGGACGAGGCGCGCAAGGAGCCGTCGTTCCGCCTGCGGATGGACACCGAGGCGCAGTCGTTCCTGGTCGAGGGCGGCAGGGTCGCGGGCGTCCGCTACCGCACCGCGGACGGCGCGGCCGGCGAACTGCGCGCCCACCTGACGGTCGCCTGCGACGGCCGGGGTTCGCTGGCCCGGACCCTCCCGGAGCTCGGCCTGCAGGGCTTCCCCTGTCCCATGGACGCCTGGTGGTTCCGGCTGCCGCGCCACGAGGACGACCCCAGCGGGCTCGTCGGCGGGCTGGGGGAGCGGTTCTTCAGCGCGCTCATCGACCGCGGCGACTACTGGCAGTGCGCGGCCCTCATCCCGAAGGGCACCGACGCCCGACTGCGCGCAGAGGGCCTGGAGCCGTTCATGGAGCGGTTCACGGGGGCGGTGCCCTGGCTCGCGGACCGGGCGCACGCAGTCGCCTCCTGGGACGACGTCAAACTCCTCGACGTCCGCCTGGACCGGCTGCGCCGCTGGCACCGCCCGGGGCTGCTGTGCATCGGAGACGCCGCCCACGCCATGTCGCCCGTGTTCGGCATCGGCATCAACCTGGCCGTGCAGGACGCCGTGGCGGCCGCCCGCCACCTGGCGGGCCCGCTGCGCGGGCACCGGGTGGGCCTGCACGACGTGCGCCGCGTGCAGCGGCGCCGCCGGCCCACCACCGTGGCCACGCAGGGCCTCCAACGCGCCGCCCACGCCAAGGTCATCGGGCCGCTGCTGGCCGGCCGGTCCGCGTTCGACGACCCGCAGCGCGCCGCCCGGCTGGCCTCCCTGCTCACCGAGAGCCGCCTGAACCGGCTCCCGGCCTACTTCCTCGCCTACGGGGCCCTGCGCGAGCGGCCGCCGCGGGAGGCGCTCCGCTGAACCGCACGTGCTGCCGGAGCCTCTGCCGCCCCCGCCGGGCGCTCGGGGGTTCCGGGAACGCCCGGTCAGGCGGTGCGGCCGACGTTGAGGTCGATCTGGCCGAAGAGGAGGGCGTACCCCGCGGGGAGGCTCCGCAGGATGCGGGCGAGGAGGTCCGGGCCGGCGAGGCGGGCGACGACGGACAGGACGGCTCCGGTGTCCCAGCGGGCGGTGGCGGGGCTGGTGCCGGAGCGCGTGGCGAGGTCCTTGACGAAGCCCCAGCCGGTCAGCTCCTCGTACGAGGGGACCTGCGCGGTGAACGCCTGCGCGGCCCGGAGGGGCAGGCGGGCGGCGAGGTCCACCCGTTCGTCGCCGGTCAGCCGGCGGCCGAGCGCGGCCAGGACACGCTCGACGGTTTCGGCGGCGCGCTCGGTGCTGGGGTAGGCGCCCTCGTACCGGACGGCTTCCAGCATCTGCTCGTAGGTCATGTCCGGGGCCGGCCGGCGGAGGACTGCGGGCTGGTCGAACACGGTGTCTGCCTTCCTTTCGGGTCGCGGTGGCTTCGGTCCGGAAAGCCGGCCGGCGCGGACGCGGGGAGGGCCGGCCGGCGGGGGAGGGGGCGGCAGGCGCCGCTGGCTTCTGCTCAGCTGCTCAGCTGCTTGTGCTCGCCGCCACCGATCGCGATCTTCCGCGGCTTGGCGCGCTCGGCGATCGGGATGCGCAGGGTGAGGACGCCGGCCTCGTACTCGGCTTCGATGCGCTCGGTGTCCAGGGTGTCCGCCAGCATGATCTGCCGGGTGAAGACGCCGAGGGGCCGCTCGGAAAGCTCCATCTGCGCCCGGTCCGACCGCGGGGCGGGCCGCCGCTCGGCCTTGACCGTGAGCATGTTCCGCTCGACGTCGATGTCGATCGCGTCCTTGGCGACGCCCGGGATGTCGAAGGCGACCACGTACGCGTCGCCGTCCCGGTAGGCGTCCATGGGCATCACGGACGGCTTGGACCACGTGCCCGGCGCCGCGAGCTGCTGGGTGAGGCGGTCGATCTCACGGAAGGGGTCGGTGCGCATCAGCATGGGGACACCTCCTGGTTGTTCGGCAACGGCTGCCAGTGCGCTTCGGCCCCTGTTGTAGCATGTCGTCGGAACGATGACAACACGGGGTTTCGCCCAATGGACGACATGGATGATGTCAGCGGCTGGCTGACATGTGGGTCCGGGTCGGGTTCGATGCCGGGGTGCCGGCGCGGCGCGGACGTGCACGCGGCCCGTGGTGCCCGGCGGCCGCGTGCACGTCCCTGCTTGGGGCTGGTCCGGTCAGTGCCGGTGCCTGAGGGCGTCCTTCCCCTTCTCCTTCGCCAGCCGGGCCTTCCCCCTCAGCTGCAGGGCGCCGCCCTTCACGGTGGTGGACCTGTCGCCGAGCACGTGCCCGACCTTGCGCATGGTCTTGCCGACGACCTGCTCCGTCTTCGCCTTCATCCTCTCGCGGGCGCTCATGCCGGCCCCCTTCTCCTCGGTCCCGTGCTCATCCCCGGTCCGCCCCGGCGTTCCGGCCGGCTTCCAGGCGGGGCCAGTCCGCCAGGTCCCGGAGCAGTTGACGGTCGTGCGTCGCGGCGACGACCGCGGCGCCCGTGGTGCGGACCGCCTCGGTGAGCTCTTCGACCAGTGTTGCCGACAGGTGGTTCGTCGGCTCGTCGAGCAGCAGCACGTGCGGCCGCCCGGCCAAGGCCAGGGCGAGGTCGAGGCGCCGCTGCTGCCCCTGCGAAAGCCGCCCCGCCGGGGTCCGCGCGGCGTCGGCGTCGAGCAGTCCGAGTGCGGCGAGCGGGACGGCGTCGGCGTCGCGGAGGGCCCCGCCCGCCACGAGCCGGCCCACGCGGCGCGCGTACAGCTCGCGTGGGGTGAGCCGCGGGTCGGCCCCGGCGGTCTCCTGGGCGACCAGGGCGGTCCGGGTGCCCGCGGCCGTCACGACGCGGCCCCGCGTCGGCTCCACCGCGCCGGCCAGGACGGCCAGCAGCGTCGACTTCCCGGCGCCGTTCGGCCCGGTGACGAGCAGCCGGTCCCCGCCGTCGAGGACGAGGTCGACCGGCCCGGCCAGCCGTCCGGCGACGGCCACGCCGTGCGCCCGCAGCCGCGGCGCCCCCGACCGGCCGCCCAGGTGCGGCCAGCGCAGCACCGGCGGGGGCGGCGGCACGTCCAGGCGGTGCGCGTCGAGCGCCTCCTGCTGCCGGTTCAGGGCCTGGACGACGCCCGGGGCGCGGGACTGCCGCTGGTGCCGACCGGTGCCCTTGTCCGGACGCCACCCCGTGGACAGCCGGTCGCGGGCCCGGGCGACGGCGTCCTGGAGCCTGCGGTGCTCGGCCTGCTGCTCCTCGTGGTCCTGCTCCCACCGCTGCCGCTCGCGGCTGCGCGCCTCCTGCCAGGCGTCGTAGCCGCCGGCGTACAGGCGGGGCCTGCCGTCGCGCGTCGGGTCGAGGTCGAGGAACCGGTCGGCGACGTCCCGCAGCAGCGCCCGGTCGTGGGTGACGAGCGCGAGCGCGCCGTCGTGCTCGCGCAGCCTGCGGGTGAGGAAGTCCAGCCCGTCGGCGTCGAGGTGGTTCGTGGGCTCGTCGAGGAGCAGGACGTCGTACCGGGCTCCGAGCAGGCAGGCGAGGCGGACCCGGTACCGCTGCCCGACCGACAGCGCCGCCAGCGGCCGTTCGCGGTCGGTGCACGCGCCGAGGGCCTCCAGGGCGGTGTCGACCCGGCGTTCGGCGTCCCAGGCGTCGAGCCGGGTCGCGGCGTCGAGCGCGGCGGCGTACCGGTCCTCCGCACCGGGGTCGCCCGCGCCGAGGGCGAGGGCCGCCGCGTCCAGGGCGGCGAGCGCGGCGAGAGGCGCGGCCAGCGCCTCGGCGGTCAGCGTCCCGACGGTCTCCGCGCCGCGCACGGTGAGCTCCTGGCGGGCCAGGCCGATCGTGCCGACGCGGTGCACGGCGCCCGCGTCGGGCGGGAGCATTCCGGCCAGGACGTGCAGCAGGGTGGTCTTGCCGCGGCCGTTCTCGCCGACGACGGCGACCCGGGACCGGGCGGAGACGGTGACCGAGACGCCGTCCAGCACGCGTCGGTGCCCGCGCGTGACGGTGACGCCCTCGGCGCGGACGTGCGCACTCCCGCCGGAGCCGGCAGGCAGGGGCAGGGACAGGGGGGTGGGGTGGTTCAAGGGAAGCTCCGCGGCTCGCGAGGTGGAGCCGGGCAGCGGGCTGCGGCCGCCCGGCGGGAACCGGTACGGCGAGCGCGGGGGTCCGGAAGGGATCAGGGCGCCGCCGTCAGCGGGCGGATCGCACCTTCTGGGACCAGATGCCTTGAGCCATGCGGACACGGTAGCAACGGACCGGACCGGATGCCCACGCGTTTTCCCGCCGTGCGGACCGGACCCGGCAGCCGTGGCGGCCGCGGGTCAGCGCCACCGGCGGCCGAGGGCGCCGCGCAGGGTGGTCCCGTACCGGGTGCGCAGCCGCCGCAGCTCCCACGCGGACAGGGCGGTGACCGACAGCGGCGCTCCCGCGAGGAACGCGAACCAGACGGCCTGCGGGGCGTTGACAGGAGGCCCGTCGACGGCCTGGAGCACGGACATCACCAGGACGACAACGGGGGAGAGCAGCGGCGGCAGCACCTCGTGGACGTCGGCGGTCCGGAAGGCGTGGTGGACGCAGAGCACCGAGGAGGCCAGGAGGAACGGCAGCAGGAAGAGGCTGCCCAGCTGGAGGAGCAGGCCGAGGAGGAAGCCGACGTCGCCGGCGCCCGCGAACACGGGGTCCCGCAGGTCGGGGCGGAGCGCGAACCACTGGAGGCCGGCCGCGGCGATCAGGCAGCCCCACGCGGTGAGCGGGCCGCCGAGCCGCCGGCGGTACCGGGCGCGCAGCGGCGGGCGGGCGGCCGCCAGGAAGGCCGCCACCGCGAGCGGGCCCACGACCGCCAGCACCGCCGCACTGATCAGCACGTCGGTGAGCCTGTCGTCGACGACGGCCTTGGCCTCCTCGCGCAGGGTGAACGCGTAGAACAGCCAGGCCGTGGCGGCGAGTCCGACGCCGGTCCGGGCGAGCGCGACCCGGCGGATCACCGGGTCGGCGAGCCGGTCCGGACGTCCCGGGCGGTGTACGCGGGCCGCGAGGGCGAAGGGGGCCGCCAGGACGGTCACGCAGCCGTGGCGGCGGTCGCCCGGCGGGTTGGCGGGCATCCCGGCCCCCGTACCCG
>NZ_RPSE01000266.1:0-8809 GCF_003949955.1 Streptomyces sp. WAC05292 | reverse complement strand
ACGGCCGCCGCGTGGACGCCCGGGTGCTCCTCCAGCACGGCCCGGACCTCGCCGAGCTCGATGCGGAAGCCGCGGATCTTGACCTGGTCGTCGGTCCGGCCGAGGAAGTCCAGTTCCCCGGAGGGGAGTCGGCGGACCAGGTCGCCGGTGCGGTAGAGCCGGCTGCCGGGGGCGCCGTACGGGTCGGGGGTGAACCGCTCGGCGGTCAGGGCCGGCCGGCCGAGGTAGCCGCGTGCCAGTTCCGGCCCGCCGATCAGCAGTTCGCCCGGTACGCCGACCGGGACCGGCTCCCCGTACGCGTCGACGACGTACGCCCGGCGCCCGCCCCACGGCTCCCCGATGGGGACGCGGCCCTCCACCGGGCCGGTGACCGGCCGGGAGGTCGCCGAGACGACGGTCTCGGTCGGCCCGTACGTGTTGTGGACCGGTACGTCCGGCAGGTACGAGAACCAGCGGGCCAGCGGCGCCGACGGCAGGGCCTCGCCGCCGGTGACGGCCAGCCGCAGCCCCTTCAGGTCCCCGGCGACGGTGTCGAGGCGCGCCGCGACCTCCTCCCAGTAGGAGGGGGTCAGCTCCATCACGGTGACGCCCTCGGCGCGGACCCGGTCGGCCAGTTCCTCCACCGACCACACCTCGTCGGGCCGGACCACGACCGCCGCTCCGGCGGTCAGCGCCGGCAGGACCTGCTCCAGTGAGGCGTCGAACGAGAACGACGCGAAGTTCAGCACCCGGTCCGCGGAGGTGATCCCGAACCGCTCGCGGGCGGTGCGGACGTGCGCGCCGAGTGCGCCGTGCTCGACGCCGACCGCCTTGGGCCGCCCGGTGGACCCGGACGTGAAGAACGCGCAGGCGAGCTCCCGCGGCCCGGGCCGGTGCCGGGGTGCGTCCGGGTCGGGCCGGACGCCGTCCACGCGGATCAGCGGCACGCCGAGGGCGGCCGCCCGGCCGGCGGTCGCGGCGTCGGTGACGACGCAGCGCACCCCGGCCTGTCCGACCATGTACCGGAGCCGGTCCTCGGGCAGGCCCGGGTCCAGCGGTACGTAGACGGCGCCGGCCCGCCACACGGCCGCCATCGCCGCCACCCAGTCCGTCCCGCGGCGCATGCACACCCCGACGGGCACCTCCGGGCCCGCTCCGGCCGCGGCGAGTTCCACGGCCAGGCCGCCGGTCAGGCCGTCGAGCGCGCCGTACGTCAGGGACCGCCCGCCGCACACCAGCGCGACCGCCGACGGCTCGCCGGCCACCGTGAACGGCGGGGCGTCCGGCTCCGTGCCGGGCGCGGGCGCGGGGGCGGTGAGCAGGGCGCGCTCCTGCGGGGCGAGGAGGTCCAGCCGGGAGACCGGGCGGGCCGGGTCGGCGAGCGCCGACTCCAGGGCGCGGCGGACGTGGCCGGCGAACCGGGTCGCGGTGGCGGCGTCGAACAGGTCGCTCGCGTACTCCACGTTGAGGGCGAAGCGGTCGGGGTAGAGCAGGAAGGTGGCCGTCAGGTCGAACTTGGCCGACCGCCACGGCAGCGGGAAGTGCTCCACCTCCAGGCCGTCGGCGCGAGGCCCGCCCGCGGCGCTCTCCTGGACGTCGAACATCACCTGGAAAAGCGGGTTCCGGGAGGGGTCCCGCTCCGGGCGGAGCTGCTCGACCAGCCGCTCGAACGGCACTTCCTGGTGCTCGAAGGCGCCCAGCACCGCCTCGCGGACCCGCCCGAGGTACGCCTCGAACGACGGCTCGCCGGACAGGTCGCCCCGCAGCACCACCGTGTTCACCAGCAGTCCCACGAGCCGCTCCAACTCCACCTGTCCGCGGCCGGCGACGGGCGTGCCGACGGCCACGTCCTGCTGCCCGGACCAGCGGCCCAGCACGATCTGCAGCACCGCCAGCAGCACCATGAACCGGCTCGCGCCGTGCCGCCGCGCCAGCTCCCCGACCCCGGCCGCCAGCTCCGGCGGCAGGTCGACCTCCACCGCCCCGCCCCGGCCCGACCAGCCCGCCGGGCGGGGCCGGTCCGTGGGCAGCTCCAGCGCGGGCAGGCCCGCCAGGGCCCGCTCCCAGTAGCCGAGCTGCCGCTCCAACTCCCCGCCGGCCATCCGCTCGCGCTGCCAGACCGCGAAGTCCCCGTACTGCACCGGCACCGGCGGCAGTCCGGGCTCCCGCCCGGCCCGGCGGGCCGCGTACGCGGCGGACAGCTCGCCGATGACGACGTCCTTGGACCAGCCGTCGGTCGCGGCGTGGTGGAAGGCGACCACCGCGACGTGGTCGAGCGGGTCCAGCTCCCACACCCCGGCGCGCAGCAGCGGCGGTTCGGCCAGGTCGAAGCGGCGCGTGGCGTACGCGGCGGGCGTGCCGCTGCTGTGGCGGCACGCCCGCCGCGGGCCGGACCAGTTGCGCGGGTCGGCCGTCCACCTCCACCAGCGCGGTGCGCAGGGCCTCGTGGCGGGACGCGACGTCGTCCAGGGCGGCCTGCCAGGCGGCCCGGTCGAGGCCGCCGCGGATCCGCCACGAGTACCACAGGACGTACTCGTCGCCGGCGCCCGACATCCGGTCCAGGAACCACATGCGCTCCTGCGCGAACGACAGCGGCAGCGGCCCCGAGCGGTCCACGGGCGCGACCGAGGCGGCGCCCGCCTGCCGGGCCGCCGCCACCACCGGCCCGAACTCGCGGATCCGCGGGTTCTCGAACAAGGTGCGCAGCTCGACCTCCCGGCCCAGCCGCTCCGCGATCCGCGACACGGCCATGGTGGCGAGCAGCGAGTGGCCGCCCAGGTCGAAGAACCCGTCGTCGATGCCGACCCGTTCGACGCCGAGGACCTCCGCCCAGATGTCGGCGACGGCCTGCTCGGCCTCGTTCCGGGGCGCCGCGTACGCGGTCGCGGCGGCGGCCCGCCCGTCCCGGCCGGGGCCCGCGGCCGGCAGGGCCGCCCGGTCGAGCTTGCCGGCGGGGCCCACGGGCAGCGCGTCGAGCACGGCGAACGCCGCGGGCACGGCGTGCTGCGGCAGCCGCTCGGCGCAGAAAGCCCGCAGCGCGGCCGGGGCCACCGTCTCCGGTCCGGCGCCCGGCGCGGGCACCACGTACCCGGTCAGGCTCGCCCCGCCCTGCGCGTCCGCGCCGACGGCGGCCGCGGCGGCTGCCACACCCGGGCAGCGGGCCAGCACCGCCTCCACCTCTCCCAGCTCGACGCGGAAGCCGCGGATCTTGACCTGGTCGTCGGTCCGGCCGGTGAACTCCAGCTCTCCGGAGGGGAGTCGGCGGACCAGGTCGCCGGTGCGGTAGAGCCGGCCGCCGGGGGCGCCGTACGGGTCGGGGGTGAACCGCTCGGCGGTCAGGGCCGGCTGCCCCAGGTAGCCGCGTGCCAGTTCCGGCCCGCCGATCAGCAGCTCGCCCGGCACGCCGTCGCCGACGAGCTCGTCCCGCCCGTCCACGACGTACACGCGCCGCCCGCCCAGCGGCCGGCCGATCGGCACCAGCGCAGGGTCGGCCCCCGGGTCGACGTCGTGCGCGGCCGCGGTGACGACCGTCTCGGTCGGCCCGTACGCGTTCACCACCCGCACGTGCGGGGCCCGCGCCAGCCAGGCGGCCAGCGCCCCCGCGGGGACGGCCTCCCCGCCGAGGACGAGCAGCCGCAGGCCGGCCAGGGCGGCCGCCGAGCGGTCGGTCAGCGCGAACGCCACCTCGGCCCAGTACGTGGGCGGAAGGTTCAGCACGGTGATGCCGTACCGCTCGACCAGCGCCGGGACCCGGGCGGGCAGCCACTGCTCGTCGGGCCGCACGACCAGGCAGGCCCCGCAGCCCAGCGCCGTCAGCAGCTGGTCCAGGGAGGCGTCGAAGGAGAAGGACGAGAACGCGAGGACCCGGTCGCCGGCCGTGATCCCGAACTCGGCTCGCGCGGCCGCCGCGTGTGCGGCCATCGCCCCGTGCTCCACGCCGACCGCCTTGGGGCGGCCGGTCGAACCCGAGGTGAAGACGACGTACGCCAACTCCCGCGGCCCCGGAACGTGCCGCGGGGCGGCGACGGCCGGGTCCCCGCCGTGCTCGGAGCCCCCGTCGCGCCGGGAGCCGACGCCGTGCTCGGCGTCCTCCACGGCGAGGACCCGGGGCCCGAGCCCGGCCGCCCGCTCCCCGGTCTCCGCGTCCGCGAGCAGGCACACCACGCCGGCCTCCGCGGCCATGAACCGCAGCCGCTCGGCGGGCAGCGCCGGGTCCATCGGAACGTACACCCCGCCGGCCCGCCACACGGCCGCCATCGCGGCCACCGAGCGGACGCCGCGCCGCAGGAACACCCCGACCGGGCTGCCGGGGCGCACGCCCGCCCCGGCGAGGACGGCGGCGATGCGGCCGGACAGCACGTCCAGCCCCCCGTAGGTGAGGGTCTCGTCGCCGCAGACGAGCGCGGGCGCACCGGCCGGCCCGGACACCGCGAACGGCCCGGACCCGGCGGCCGCCGCCGCGCCGTCCGCCCGGCCGGCCGCCTCCAGCAGCCGGCGGCGCTCCCGCCCGGGCAGCGGCTCCAGACCCGCCGTCAGCTCCGTGAGCGGACGGCCGGGCGCGTCGGTGACGGCGCGCAGCAGGGCGGTGTAGCCGTCGGCGAACCGCACCATCGAGTCGCGGTCGAAGAGCGCGGTGGAGAACTGCAGTCGGGCGGCGACGGCGCCGTCCGCGCGCAGGCTCAGGTCCAGGAACACGTCCAGCGGGGTGCCAGCCAGCGGCGTCCGCACCGTCTCCACGTCCAGGCCGGCCAGCCGGGCCGGCGCCGGAGCCGTGTTCAGCAGGGTGAAGGAGGCCTGCGCGAGCGGGTGCCGCGAGAGGTCCCGCTCGCCGGCCACCGCGCCGACGACCCGGTCGAAGGGGGCCTCGGCGTGGGAGAAGTCCCGCAGCGCGCCCGCCCGGACCCGCTCCAGCAGCTCCGCGAACGTCGGACCGCCCCCCAGGTCGGTGCGCAGGACGATGGTGTTGACGAACGGGCCGATCAGCCGGGCCACGTCGGCCCGGCCGCGGTCGGCGAGGGTGGTGCACACGGCGATGTCCGTCCGGCCCGAGTGGCGGCCGAGCAGCGCCTGGTAGGCGGCGAGGAGCACCATGTAGCGGGTCGCCCGGTGGGCGCGCGCCACCCCGTCGACGGCGGCGACGAGCTCGGCGGGCAGCTCGAAGCGGACCACGTCGCCGGAGCCGTCCCAGAAGGCGGGCCGCGGCCGGTCCGCGGGCAGCGCGAGCGGCGCCACCCCGGCGAGCCGGTCCCGCCAGTACGCGAGGAGCCTCTCCATCCGCGGCCCGGCCAGCCGCCCGGCCTCGGCGCGGGCGACGTCCGCGTACTGCAGCGGCGGCGCCGGGACGGGCTCGCCGCGGTACCCGGCGTCGAGCTCGGCCAGCAGCACGTCCCACGACCAGCCGTCGACGGCGATGTGGTGGACGACGAGCAGGAACAGGTGGTCGTCTTCCCCGAGCCGGGCCAGGACGGCCCGGAGCGGGTGCTCGCGGGCCAGGTCGAGGGGGCGGGTGAGCTCCCGCTCGAACACCTCCTCCGGGCCGGCCGCCGCGAGGTGCCGCAGCACGGTCCCGCCGGGCGCGTCCACACAGGCGACGGGCTCGCCGCCGGCCGCGGTGAACCGGGTCCGCAGCACCTCGTGGCGGTGGACGATCCCGGCCAGCGCGCGCTCCAGGGCGGCCGTGTCGAGGGGGCCGCGGATCCGCAGGGCCAGCGGCAGGAGGGATTCGGTGGAACCGCCGGTGAGCTGGTCGAGGAACCACAGCCTGCGCTGCGCGTACGACACCCCGCCACTCCCGCCGTCGGGGCTGCCGGCACCGGTGCCGTGCTGCCTCGCCCCGTCGTGCGCTGCGACAACCTTCACTGTGGGCCTCCAAGCGGTGTTTTCCCCCACCCTGCTGGCCGGGCGGGTCCGCCAGTAGGGAAGAAGACGCAGCCGTGCACGCAGCCGCGGGGGAAGGAAACGCAGGGCGGCGGCCCCGCCCGGCCCCTGCCCGGCCGGACGCGCCGCCGCCACTGCTGCCGCTGCCGCGGGAGGGGCCCCTTCAGCGGCTGTCCACGGCCACGAACCGCAGCTCGCTCGTGTACGCCTCGCCGCGGCCGTCGGTCAGCCAGGCCTGGTCGGGGCCGGGCAGCATCTCGGTGAACACCACCCGCCCGTCCGGGTCCTTGCGGGCCATCCTGCGGACGGCCTTGGCCAGGATGTTGACGTAGACGGGACTGTCGAAGTCCACGTAGAACGGGCGGGTCTCGGTCGGCAGGACCGCGAACGCGAACCGCGGCAGGCCGGTCTCCGCGCGCCGGCGCCGCGCCCGCACGAACCGGCGGGCCTCGTCCTTCTCCTCGGCGAAGTCCAGCTCCACCGCCGTCATCCGCCACGTCTCGCGGGCCACGACGAGCCGGTCGACGGTGACGCGGGGGGAGTGCCGGGCGTCGTCCGGTACGAGCCGGAAGAGGTCCATCGCGAGCGTCGTCAGGACGTGCGAGAACACCTCGACGGCGGGGAACGCGGCCCCGTCGGGCAGGACGACCGCCAGCTCGCCTCCGGCCCGCTCGACCACCGCCACGTCCGCGCTCAGGACCGTCCGCGGGCGCGCCGGGTCGGCGGTGAAGTCGACGAGGGCGACGTAGTAGTCCTCGGGACGGACGAGCGCGTTGCGGATCCGCGCGGAGAGCCGCGAGCGGTGCTCCTTGGGCAGCAGCGGCAGCAGCCGCGGGCCCGGGTGGTCGCGGCCGGTCTCGGCGAGCAGCCGGCCCGGGTCGGGGTGCTGGTGCACGAAGAGGGAGGCGCCCAGGGTGTTGGCGGCGACGTGCAGTTCGCCGAGGACCAGCTCGAAGTCGCCGCGCGCGGCGGCCTCCGGGCCGGACGCCGCGATCATCACGTCGGGGCTGAGGCAGCGGGCCGCGGACCAGCCGCCGCCCGTCTCGCCGGGGCCGCCGAACCGCTCGGCGACCTGCCGGGCCACCTCCTCCGTCGACAGCCGGACGCGGCTCGCGCCGGAGCCGGCGCCGTCGGGGGCGTCGTCGGGGCCGCCGGCGGGGGCCGCGGCGGCCAGGATGTCCTGCCAGCGCCGCCGGAACTCCCGCCCCAGGGCCTCGGCCTCCTGCCGCGCCGCGCCGTGCAGCACCGGCATGCAGGCGAACCAGAACGCGGCCAGGTCGACCGGCCCCCGCGCGGCCAGCCGCCGGTACACCTCGCGGGCCCGGCCCATCACGGCCTCGGCGAGCCGCGCGGTGAGCCAGCCCGCGCTCGCCAGCAGCGGGTCGAGCGGGGCGAGCGCCCCGTGCACGGCGGGCCCGAGGACCGCGGTCGCCGCGCGGCGGCTGTCGGAGTACACCAAGGCCCGGCAGGGCGCCGTACCGGCCGACTTCTCCCGTACGGCGGCCGCCTCCGTCAACGCGGTGAACCGCTCCTCCAGCGCGGCCAGCGCCGCGACCAGCTCCTCCGGGCCGCGCGCCGCCGCCACCCGGTCCCGGCCGTGCTCCAGCTCGTCCAGCGCGGCGAGTCCTGCGTCCCGCGGCCCGGGGTCGCCGACCCGCTCCAGCCAGGCCCGCAGGTCCCGTTCGGGGCGGGCGCCGGCCGGCACCTCCAGCCGCCACACCACCCAGCGCCGGGCCACCAGGTCCTCCAGGGCGGCCGCCACGTCGACGCCGGGCAGCTCGGCCCGGATCTCCCGGGCCGTCCGCACGCCGTCGCACAGGGCGAGGACGGCGCAGGCCGCCGCGCCCGGCGCCTGCACGGGCCGCCCCGGCACCGCCACCGCGCCGTCGCCCGCGGTCCGCACGAAGGGCACCCGGCGCGGGGCCACCCACTCGCGCAGCGCCGGATCGGCGTCCAGCACCGCCGCGAGCGCGTCGACGGCCCAACTGGCGAAGTACACCCGCGACTCGGCGACGAGGCCGCCGTGACCGGCACCGGGCCCGGTCCCCGGGTCGGTGCGCACGGCGGCGGCCGCGGGATCGCGGTCCCAGCGGCCCCAGCCGACGGGACCGAAGAAGCCGATGGTGTCGTTCTTGACGCAGAACCGCTGCCAGTAGTGCGCGACGAGCTCCTCCCGCTGGCGGGGCATGCTCGTACGGCCCCGCACGGTCGGTGTCCACGCCAGGAACGGCGCGATCCCCGAGTCCAGCACCGGCCGGTTCTGCCAGGCGAGCGCCTCGCGGAAGGCGGGCATCCGGGCGATGTCCTGGAGGGCGGACGCGGTCTCGACCTGCGCCTGCCCGAACAGGCCGGCGAACTCGTCCCACCGCCGCCCCTCCAACGGCTCGTCCGCGGCGAACTTGTCGGCGGCCTCGGCGAGCCCCGCCGGCGCCAGCCGCAGCACCCCGCGGGCCGGGAAGCCGGCCCCGCGCAGCGCGAACTGGTCCCACAGCCGCCAGCGGCCGCCGGGCACGAAGGAGTCGGTCACGGCCCGCCCCTACGCCTGGGCGAAGTCGCTGCGGACGACGTCGGCGAGGTCCGCCGGCGTCGGGTAGGCGAACACCAGCGCCACGGGCACCTCGGCGCCCAGCGCCTCCTCCAGCCGGGCGGTGATGCGGAAGGCGGCGAGGGAGTCGCCGCCCCACTCGTAGAAATCGCTGTCCTCGTCGAGCCCGGGCACGCCGAGGGTCTCCCGGTAGACGGCGACGACGAGCTCGGTCAGGGCGGTGGCGGCGAGGGCGGCGGTCGGGTTCTCGGTCACGGTCACGAGGGGCTCCTGAGGCAGAGGTGGGATGAGGAACACTGAAGGGAAGACGACGGACGGCAAGCACGGGGCACGTGCGGACGCGCCGGACGGGTACGGCGAGCGGGGCAAGGGGAAGGTCGGGCCGGCGCGTCCGCACGTGCCCCGTGC
>NZ_RPSE01000265.1:0-8822 GCF_003949955.1 Streptomyces sp. WAC05292 | reverse complement strand
GGTCTACCTCGGCACCCACTGGGTCAGCGACGTGCTGCTCGGCTGGTCCGCGGGCCTGCCGAGCAGCACGCCGCTGCCCCAGCGGGAGCCGAGGTCGACCGCGGCGCCGCCGACGCTCGGCGCCCGCACCGCGGGGGCGGGGGACGGCCCGCGCCGGGGCGCCGCGGCCCCGGGCGGGCCGGCGGGGGGCGGATTGACGGGGCCCCGGGGCGGGGCGGGGCCCCCCCCCGGGGCCGCGGGCGCCCCCCGTTTGGCGGCGGCGCCGCCGGGCGCGGGGCGCCCCCGCCGCGCCTCCGCGTGCCGCCCGAGAGAGGGTTGAAAGCCCGGGGGCTTGCGGAGAGTAACCGACAACTCCGCTGAGTAACCGTCAACTCCCCGACGCATAGGGGTAATTCACACCACCGGGATACCCGGGGGCGTCTCGGGGGCGATAGGGTTAACCTGCCCGGGCCGGGTGCCCTCGTACGGGTGGGGAGAGAACATGGAACAGATAACGATGCGCAGCAGGCCGCCCCGCGTGCCTGCCATCACCTGCGGAAGCAGCGCGACCAGCTCGCGCCTCGACCGCCACCTCGCCGTGCTGGGCGGACCCGCCGTCCCGCACCGGGAGGTCGCCGAGGCGACCCTGCTGATGCGCGAACTCACCTCGCGCGACCACACGCACCGGCTGCGGAGCCGGAGCGCGCGCGTCTCGCTCTTCGCGCCGCTGCGGCGGCTGCGCCGCTCGCTCTTCGGCAGCCGCCGCTCGTAAGAACGGTCCCGACCCCCGTCAGGTTTCGCCCCGGCCTACGCAATTACTCCATCCCGGCGCAGTGTCGCGATCTGCGCGCCCGACATCCCCAGGGCGCGCAGCAGGGCGTCGGTGTGCTCGCCGAGCGCGGGCACCGCACCCATCCGCGGTGCGGCGCCCCCCGGCAGCCCGATCGGCGGCAGCAGCGCCCGCAGCGGACCCGCCGGCGATCCCACCTCCCGCCAGCGGTCGCGCGCCGCGAGCTGCGGATGGTGCGCGAGCTGCGCCACCGAGTTGAGGCGGGCGCAGGCGATGCCCGCCGCCTCCAGCCGGCGTACCGCCTCGGCCGCGTCCAGCCGGCCCAGCGCCTCCGCGACGACCGCGTCCGTCTTCTCCCGGCCCCTGGTCCGGGCCGCGTTGGTCGCGTACGCCGGATCCTCCGCCAACTCGGGCCGCTCCAGCACCTGTTCGGCCAGCCGCCGCCACTCGCGGTCGTTCTGCACCGACAGCAGTACGCGGTCCCCGTCTGCCGTGGCGTAGGCGTCGTAGGGGGCGATCACCGCATGCGCCAGGCCCGTGCGGGCGGGCTGCTCCCCGCCGTGCATCGTGTGGTGCAGCGGATGCCCCATCCACTCGGCGAGCGCGTCCAGCATCGACACCTCCACACGGCCCCCGCGCCCGGTCACCCCGCGGCGCAGCAGCGCCGCCAGGACCCCGGAGAACGCGTACATGGCAGCTGCGATGTCGGCGGCCGGGATGCCCGCCTTGACGGGCTGCCCGGGGGTGCCCGTGACCGACACCAGGCCGGCCTCGCACTGCACCAGCATGTCGTAGGCCCGCTTGTGCGCGTACGGGCCCTGCGGGCCGTAGCCGGAGACGTCCACGGCGACCAGCCGCGGATACCGCGCGCACAGCGCCGCCGAGTCCAGCCCGAGCCGGGCGGCGGCGCCCTGCGCGAGGTTCTGCACGAACACGTCGGCCCCGGCCAGCAGCCCGTGCAGCACCTCCAGCCCGCGCGGGTCCTTCAGGTCCAGTGCGAGGGACTCCTTGCCGCGGTTGGCCCACACGAAGTGCGAGGCGAGGCCGTGGGCCGCGGTGTCGTAGCCGCGGGCGAAGTCGCCCCCGTCGGGGCGCTCCACCTTCACGACCCGCGCCCCCAGGTCCGCCAGCTGGCGCGTGGCGAACGGGGCCGACACGGCCTGTTCCACCGCGACGACGGTGACGCCCTCCAGGGGCAGGGGGTCCGCGGGCTGCACGTGCACGTCCTGAGTGTGAGATGCCATGCGCCCTGCCTACCTGCCCGCACCCCGACCTGTCACCACCCCGCCTCTAGGATGGCGGCGAGGTGATGAGCGATGACAGCCGGCGGACGCCCCGCTGAACCCGAAGTGATCTGGGCCCGCCCGCAGCGCGCCGGCCGCGGGCCCCGGCCCGCGCACACCCGGGAGTCGATCGCCGCCGAGGCCGTCCGCATCGCCGACGCCGAGGGCGTCGACGCCGTCTCCATGCGGCGCGTCGCCGCCGGCATCGGCGCCGGCACCATGTCGCTGTACAACTACGTGCCGCGCAAGGAGGACCTGTACGAGCTGATGGTCGACGCCGTCAGTGCCGAGTACGCCTTCCCCCCGCCCACCGGCGACTGGCAGGCCGACCTCCTCGGCCTCGCCCGCCAGACGCGCCGCCTGATGCACCGCCACCCCTGGCTGCCCCGCCTGCTCAGCCCCGTCTACGGCTTCAGCCCCCACGCCCTGCGCTACCTGGAGTACAGCCTCGACTGCCTCACCCCGCTGGACCTGCCCGGCGGGCAGAAGCTGGAACTCCTCGCGACCGTCAACGGCTCCGTCGCGACGTTCGCTGCGAACGAGCTCGCCATGGCCGAGCGGGCCCGCGCCCTGCCCTGGAGCGAGGCCGACGAGACGCGGGTGCGGACCGCCTGGCTCGGCTCCGCCCTGGCCACCGGCGCCTACCCGCTGCTCGCGGCCGCCCTCGCCGACACCCACCCCGTCGCCGACGCGGCCGCCGACATGGACGCCGTCTTCGACCGCTGCGTGCTCCGCCTGCTGGCCGGCTGGACGCTGCCCGCCTGACGCCCCCCGAGCCCGCCGCAGCCCGTCACAGCAGGGCGAACTGCCCGCCCGGGCCCTCCTCCAGGTGGTCCAGGACGGACGCCGGGCGCCGCGCCCACCGCGGCGGCGGCAGCACCCCGGCGGCAGCCAGCTCCGCCCGGGGCAGCGGCGGCCCCGGCTCGAACGCCGCCCGCTCCGCCGCCGCCCCGGCCAGCAGCGCCAGCGTCGTCACCAGCGCGAGCAGCTCCGACGTCCACGCCTGCGGCCAAGCGGCCGGACCCATCGCCTCCAGCCCCGCCGCCTCCCGGCTGCGGTGCGCGCAGCGGGCGGCGAACCACGCCTCCAGGACCCGCTCCCCGCCCGGCGCCCCGTACTCCCACGCCTCCGCCGGGACGGGGGAGACCGACCCGGTGCCGAGGACCAGCGTCTGCGCGGCCGCGTCGTAGCCGATCCCGTCGGGCCAGCCGGTGACCGCCGAGCGCACGTACGGGCGGCGGCCGCCCGGCAGCCGGGGCGGCTCCGCGCCGCGGCCCCCGCGCAGCCGCACGGCGAGCAGGCGGCCGCCCAGCTCCAGCCCCGCCCGCCACCGCTCCGGATCGGCGGGCAGCGGCACCCCGTACCCGCGCGGCCCCGGCCGACCGGCGGCCAGGACCCAGCACAGCACGTCCTGCGGGGTGACCCGGCCGCCGAAGCGCTCGCCCAGCAGGGGCAGCAGGCCCGGCGCCAGGTTGGGCTCCGCGCCGCCCGGGCGGCGGTGCAGCGGCCGGATCCGGCCCAGCCGGCCGGCAGGCAGGTGCGCGGTGACCTGGAGGCCCGGCTCCGGCAGGGCAGCCGGGGCCGCGGGCCCGGCGGCATCGGGCGCCGGGGCGGCTGCCGGGACCGCGGCCGGGACGGGCTCCGGGCCCTCCAGGACGAAGAGCTGCTGCCCGTCCAGCACCCGCCACAGCTCGGGCCGCGCCGCGTCGATCAGCCGCTGGTCGGGCAGCAGCCACTGCTCGTCGAAGGGCGCCAGCAGCGCCCGTACCGGCTCCGGGCACGGCCCCGGGGCATCCCCGAAGCGGGCCGTGGACGTCGCGCGCTGCCCCGGCAGCGCGGCCGCGCCCAGCGCCGTGGACCGGACCCGGCTCGGCCGGAACAGCCGCTCCCGCTCCGCCCCTTCGGCGCCGGCCAGCACCGCCCAGCGTGCCCGCAGGGCCGCCGGATCGGGGGCGGCGACCCACGCGCGGCCCAGGCGCAGGCCGCTCACGGCCCACGGCATCAGCTCGTCCAGCAGCGGTACGTCGTCGCTCACCCGGCCGATGGTAGCGACGGGCCCCGCACCCGGCAGGCCCCCGCGCAGCCGTGTCCGGGCCGGGCGGTGGCCGAAGCGCTACGCTCCTTGTGTACGGCCCCACGCACGGACGCCGCGGGCCCGTCCCGGGCACGCGCGGCCCGTCCGCAGAGCCGAGGAGCGGACATGAGTCAGTACGACGAATACTCGACCCCCTCGCAGGCCGAGGGCGAGCGGCTCGACGAGGACATGGACGAGAAGGAGCGGGCGGCGCACCACCACCCGGACACCCTGCGCACCACCCCCTCCCAGGCGGAGGGCGAGCGCCGCGCCGACGACGACGAGAAGTAGCCGCACGCGGGAGCGCCGGCGGGCTCCGGCGCCCGGGCCTCCTCAGTGCGCGTCGACCGTCACCGTGAAGGAGAAGCGGTCGCCGCGGTACCGGATCCGGGCCACGTCCACGACGCGCCCGTCCTCCCCGTACGTGACGCCCGTGTAGTGCAGGATCGGGCTCAGCAGCGGCACCCGGAGCAGCTCGGCCGTCTCCGGATCGGCCAGGCGCGCCTCGACGGTGTCCGTGATCCGGCTGATCCGCACGCCGACCACGTCCCGCAGGACCTTGGTCATCGGCCAGCGCGCCAGGTCCTCCAGGTCCACCGCCTCGGCGATCTCCGGGCGCACCGCGTTCTCCGCCCAGTTCGTCGGCTCGCCGCTCTCGCCGTCGTGGCGCAGCCGCCGGTAGACGACGACCTCGGCCGTGTCGGGGAAGTGCTCCAGCAGCTCCCCGGACACCGCCGTCCGCTCGTGCCCCAGCACGGTCGTCCGGTCTCCCGACTGCTGCGCCACGATCGCGTCGACCGAGCCCAGCAGCCGCACCGGGGCCCCGCGCATGGCCCCGGGCTCGATGAACGTGCCGCGCCGCCGGTGCCGGCTGATCAGGCCCTCGCCCTCCAGCTCCTTGAGCGCCTGGCGCATGGTCAGCACGCTCACCCCGTAGTGCTCGGCGAGCTGCTCCTCGGTGGGCAGGCGCAGCGAGGCGTCCGGGGTGCGGCCCAGTATCGAGGCGCGCAACGACTGCGACACCTGATACCAGAGCGGCAGCTTCCGGTTCAGCACCAGCGAGTCTGGGGCGAAGGCGGTCACGGGTGGTTCTCCGTACGGACGAGGCGGCGGGCACGCGCGCGCGGGGCGCGCGGCCCCTCCCGGCGGGGCCGGGAGCATCTTAGGCGCGGAAGTGCCGCTCCAGCCCCTCCCAGACGTCGTCGTACGCACGCTGGAGGTGGTCCGCGCCGGCGGCCTGGGCGGTCGCGGTGATCGGCCAGCGCGTCTCGAACATGAACGCCAGGCCGTCGTCGATCTTCTGCGGCTTCAGCTCGGCTGCGCTCGCCTTGTCGAACGTCTCCCGGTCGGGGCCGTGCGCCGACATCATGTTGTGCAGCGAGCCGCCGCCGGGGACGAAGCCCTCGGCCTTGGCGTCGTAGGAGCCCTCGATGAGGCCCATGTACTCGCTCATCACGTTCCGGTGGAAGTACGGCGGCCGGAAGGTGTCCTCGCCGACGAGCCAGCGCGGCGCGAAGACCACGAAGTCGACGCCCGCCAGGCCGGGGGTGTCCGAGGGCGAGGTCAGCACCGTGAAGATCGACGGGTCGGGGTGGTCGTAGCTGATGGACCCCAGCACGTTGAAGCGGCGCAGGTCGTAGACGTACGGGGTGTGCGTGCCGTACCAGGCGACGACGTCGAGGGGGGAGTGGTCGTAGGTCGCCGACCAGAGGTTGCCGCAGAACTTGTTGACCACCTCGGTGGGCCGGTCCTCGTCCTCGTACGCGGCCACCGGCGCCCGGAAGTCGCGCGGGTTCGCCAGGCCGTTGGCACCGATCGGGCCGAGGTCCGGCAGCTCGAAGGGGCGCCCGTAGTTCTCGCAGACGTAGCCGCGGGCGGTGCCGTCGAGCAGCTCGACGCGGAAGCGGACGCCGCGGGGGATCAGCGCCACCTCGCCCGGGCGGGCGGCGAGCAGGCCGAGCTCGGTGCGCAGCAGGAGGCCGCCGCGCTCGGGGACGATCAGCAGTTCGCCGTCGGAGTCGCCGAAGACCCGGTCCGTCATGTCGGCGTTGGCGGAGTAGAGGTGGATGGCCATGCCGGTGCGCTGAGCGGCGTCGCCGTTGCCGCCGAGGGTCCACAGACCGGCGAGGAAGTCGGTGCCGGGGGCCGGGTCGGGCAGGGGGTTCCAGCGCAGCCGGTTCGGGTCGGCCGGGGCCTCGGTGAACGGCGCCGTCCGCAGGTACCCGTTGTCGGTGCGGGTGAACGGCGGGTGCGCGGCCGAAGGGCGGATGCGGTACAGCCAGGAGCGGCGGTTGTGCCTGCGGGGCTCGGTGAACGCACTGCCGCTGAGCTGCTCGGCGTACAGGCCCAGGGGAGCGCGCTGGGGCGAGTTCCGGCCCGACGGGAGGGCGCCGGGCACGGCCTCGGAGCTGTGCTCGTTTCCGAACCCGGTGAGGTACTCCAGGGCCTCGGCCGTCTTCCTGGCCTGCTCGCTCATGGGGTGCTTCCGCTCTGTCGAAGGAATCCTATGGCCGACAGTAGGATTCAGCGGCCCGTGCGTCAATGGCCCCCCGAAGGGCCGGGGTGTGGTGCGGGCCGGGTGCGGCGCGGATCGGAGCGGGGTGCGGGCCCGGGTGCGGATCGGTGCCGCCGCAGGGGATCCGAAAACGTGAACATTGCTCTACTCTCTCGCGCATGTCGTGGACCCCGTGGACCCGCAGACGCCCCGCCGCCCGGCCGGCACTCCTCGCCGCCCTCCTCACCCTGCTGCCGCTGCTGACCCTCCTGACCGCCGCGCCCGCCGCACGCGCGCACGAGGAGCGGCCCGTCACCTTCCCCGACGGCAGGGGATCCGTGCCCGCCCACCGCAGCGCCGAGCCCGACCTGCTGGTCTGCAAGACCGACCGGCCGGCCTTCGAGCGCCGCATCGCCGCCTTCCCGGAGGCGCTAAGACAGCGCAACCTCACCCTGTACGAGCGGTGCGAGAAGACCGGCTACCGCCACCTCCAGCAGGCCGTCGACGCGGTGGACCGGCCCGGCATGAACATCGCGATCCTCCCCGGCCTCTACGAGGAGGAGCCCTCCCTGCCGGGGCCGTCGGGGGAGTGCGCCGCCCTGAAGGCCCCCTCGTCCGCGCTCGGCTACCAGATCCTGTCGTACGAGCAGCAGGTGCAGTGCCGGCACAACCAGAACCTCGTCGCCATCCTCGGCAAGAAGGACCTCCAGATCGAGGGCACGGGCGCGTCCCGGCTGGACGTCGTCATCGACGCCAAGTACCAGAAGCTCAACGCCATCCGCGCCGACCGGTCGAACGGCGTCTACTTCCGCAACTTCACCGCCCAGCGCACCACCTTCAACGCCCTGTACGTCCTCGCCGGCGACGGCTTCGTCATCGACGACGTCCTGACCCGCTGGAACGACGAGTACGGCTTCCTGACCTTCGCCAGCGACCACGGCCTGTACAAGAACTGCGAGTCGTACGGGAACGGCGACTCCGGCATCTACCCGGGCAGCGCCAGCAACATCAACGACGGCCGCGGCTACGACGTCCCCCGCTACTCGATCGAGATCACCGGCTGCCGCAGCCACCACAACATGGTCGGCTACTCCGGCACCGCCGGGGACTCGGTGTGGGTCCACGACAACGAGTTCGACCACAACATGGGCGGCGCCTCGATGGACAGCGCCTTCCCCGGCCACCCCGGCCTGCCGCAGAACCACGCGAAGTTCGAGCGGAACCTCATCCACGACAACAACCAGGACTACTACCGGCACGTCGCCGACGGCACCTGCGCGAAGCCGCCCGTCGAGCGCGGCTACGAGCAGGGCGTCGTCTGCCCGCAGATCTCCATGCCGCCGGGCACCGGCATCATCACCGCCGGCGGCAACTGGAACATCTACGAGGGCAACTGGGTGTACGGGCACCGCCGGGCCGGCTTCTACCTGTCCGCCGTGCCCGCCTTCATCCGCGGCGAGGAGGCCTGGTCGAAGCAGGCCGACACCTCCCACCACAACCGGTACGCGGGGAACGTCCTGGGCCGCGACAGGGCCGGTGCCGTCCGCCCCAACGGAATGGACGTGTGGTGGGACGGCCAGGGCCGCGGAAACTGCTGGCAGCCCGGCCCCGACGGCTCCTCCCCCGGAGCCCTCCCCGAATGCGGGGAGCGCCGCGGAGCGGTGTCCGGCGGCTCGCACCGGCTGGTGGGCGAGCCGGTGAAGCTCGCGCAGCTGCTCGTCTGCGCCGACTACGACGTGCAGGCGCGCCGGCTCCCCGCGGGCTGCGACTGGTACGGCGCCCGGGGCCTGGCCCGCGTCGAGACCCAGATCGCCCTCGGTACGGCCGCCGTCCTGGGGCTGGTCGGGGCGGTGCTGTGGGCGCGCCGGCTGCGCGGCTCCCGCCTGGGCACGGCGGCGTCGCTGCTGGGCCTGGCCGGCCTGGCCCTGGACGTCGCCGGCTCCACGACCCCGCTGGCCGACACGGCCGTCCCCGCCCTGGCCCTGCTCCTCCTCGGCCTGTGGTGGGCCGGCGCGGGCGCGGCCCTGCACACCGACCGCCCCTGGCTGGCCCGGCTCACCCTCCTCCTGGCCGGCCTGACCCTCCTCGACGCCTTCGACAAGGCCGTCCTGATGATCCCCGGCATCCCGGTCAGCCCGGCCTGGGCCCGCGCCCTGGTGGCAGTCGCCTGGACCCTCTGGGCAGCCGCGGCCTCCGCCCGCC
>NZ_RPSE01000264.1:0-8827 GCF_003949955.1 Streptomyces sp. WAC05292 | reverse complement strand
CTCCGCCCCCGCGCCCGCCCTCGGAGCGGGGCGGGCGCGGGGGCGGAGTCAGCGGGTGAGGTGGTCCGCCAGGCGTTCCAGCCGCGGGCTGTCCAGTGCCTCCCGGTGGGAGAGGCTGTTGCGGGAGCGCCACAGGGTTCTCAGGCGGTCCGCCTCGGGCTGGCTCAGGCGGGCGGCCCCCTGGACGTAGGCCCGCCACATGTCGCCGAGCTCCATCCCGGCCAGGGCCGCCGCCGACGCAGGGGCGGCGGCCGTGCCGGGGCGCGGGCCGGGCGCGCCGTCGCGGCGGGGGCCGTACCGGGCGGCCAGCTCGGGCAGCGGCAGGCGCGAGCGGCCGCGGACGACCTCCGTGAAGGCTTCCCGGGCCTCGTCGAGCAGCGGCAGCAGCGCCGTGTTCTGCGCGAGCCAGATCCGGGTGCGCACGCCGTGCTCCCATTCCCAGTCCCACTTCGGGGCTCCCGTCTCCCGCGTACGCGGATCCGGGCGGGCTGCCGCGCCCGGCCAGTGCCGCAGACGGCCGTCCCAGCGGTCGGCCAGGCCCCGGTCCCAGTCCTCGCGCAGGGCGCCGGCCGGTGCCGGGAGCGCCGCGCCCGGGGCGGGCCGTCGCTGCGCGGGCAGCGACCGGACCGCGTCGTCCGCCTCCCGGGCGCCGGGGAGCAGGCCTTCGTCGGACAGCAGGCGGTGCAGCTGCGGCGGCAGCGTGTCGGGGCGGCCGTCCCACTCGGCGGCCAGCCGCTCCGCCAGGTCCAGGAACGGGCCGCACACCTCCACGACCGTGGCCTGCGCCACCGCCTCCAGCAGCTGGTGCCGGGCGGCCCGCCCGCCGGCGGGCGGCCTGGCCATCGCCACGACGGTCGCCGTGTCCAGCCGCCCGTGGACGCCCCACCACCAGTGCACGGCGACGTCCTCGCGGGCCACCTGCTCCGGCAGCTCCGCCGCGAGCCCCGACGGCCCGGCCAGTACGAGCAGGCGCGGCCGGCGCTCGGGCGGCAGGCCCGCCGCCTTCACCGCGGCCGCCAGCCGCCGCAGCAGCTCCGCCGCCGCCGCCGGCGCGGGCTCGTGCCAGCCCCGGACCACGATCACCCGCGAGGCCGCGCCGGAGCCGTCCGTCAGCCGGTGCAGCAGCCCGTCCACGCCCGCGCCCGGGCCGCCGTCGGCGCCGGGCGCGGCGTCTCCCAGCTCCTTCAGTACCCGGTCGGCCAGCTCGTGCGCCGTCGGCCACCCGCGCTCCGGGGGCCGCCCGGCCGCGGAGGGCGCGGGCTCCGCGTCCCCCGCCGAGCCCGCGGAGGCCTCCGGCTCCCGGCCGATCCCGTCCGCCGGGCCGTGCGCGGCCGCCGGCTCCCCGTCCGGGAGCGGCGCGGCCGCGGCGGTGCCCGGCACCTTGCGGGTCCCGTCCGCCCGGCCGTGCGCGAGCGGGACCTCCCCGCCCGCAGGCGGCGCGGCCGCGCCGGCACCCGGCTCCGGCCCTCCACCGGTCCCGCCCCTCCGGCCGTGCGCGGCCGCTGCCTCCCGGCCAGCGGTCGACACGGCGGCGGGAGGGGCCGGCCCGCCGCCCCGGGGGCGGGCGCCGAAGGCGGACAGGCCGTCGTCGTAGTCCAGGACGGGTGCGGTGTCCGACCACGGACCGCCCGCCGGCGGGGCTGCCGCGGCCGGCGGCCCCGGCAGCCCCGCCCCGCCCGGGTCGGCCGCGTCCGCCGGGCCGGGGGCGGGCAGGAGGACGAAATCGCCCAGCTCGTGCAGGAGCTCGTCCAGCACCGCTGCCGCACCGGCGCCGCCCGCCGGCGTCCGCGGCAGCATGCACAGGCAGCTGCGGCCCGCCCGCAGGTCCTCCAGCACCCGGCCCGTCCACAGCCGCACCCCCGGCAGGGCGGCGGCGGACACCGCGGAGGAGCCACGCCTCACGACGGGTCCGCCACGGCCTGCAGGGCCCGGAAGGTGATCCGGTCCAGCGAGCAGCCGTCCGGCCCGTCGTCCAGGACACCGGAGTCCGACAGCCGCCGCACCAGCGCCTCCACCTGTTCGAGCGTCAGGCCCGTCACCGAGGCGATGTCGGCGTACGTGCAGCCTTCGCCCGGCTCCACGTAGGCCGCCCACTCGGCCAGCACCGCCACCACCGCGTCGTCCAGGCCGACGCGTGCCAGGTGGCTGCGCGCGAAGCCGGCCTGCCCGGTGAAGTCGCGGGCGTCCTCCAGCGCCGCCTCCAGCGTCGAGCCCTCCCGGGCGATGCGGTGCACCGTCCGCTCCAGCAGGTTCGGCCAGCCGCCCGTGAGCTCGATGACGCGGCGCCGCTTGTCCGGGGTGTCGAAGGGGCATTCGGGCCAGGCCCGCAGGCCGTCCGCGTTCCACCGCTCCGGGTGGACCACCGCCGCGACGAACTTGTTCTGCCGGGCGGGTACGTCCGGGTCGACGAGCAGCACCGCCGCCCGGTGCGGCAGCCCCTTGCCCGGGGTGGTGTGCGCGTGCAGCGCCTCCGCGCACGCGGCCGTCTCGCCGGCGGGCCGGCCCCGCAGGTCGACGAGGAACACGCTCGGGCTGCCGGCGCCGCCGTCCTGCGCGATGGCCTCCGCCAGCGTGTCCGGCCCGGCCCTGCGGACGGCCAGCTCGCGCGCGTTCGCGTACGACTCCACGGCCGCCTCGACCAGCGCCGGGCCGTGCGCCTCGGTCAGGCAGACCGCGGCCACTCCCGGCGCCGTGACCAGGCTGAGCTGGTGCTCCGTCAGCGGGCTGTAGCGGGCGATGCCCTCCCTGTCGTGGCCGACGAACCGCCTGGAGAACCGCGGGTTGTAGTCGTACGGCAGGTCGAACTCGGTCTGCCGCAGCTCCAGTTCCAGGTCCTCGCGGGTGCCGAGCATGTTCACCACGTTCGGACTGCGGACCGCGTAGAGCCGGGGATCGGCCAGTTGGATCAGCAGGCCGAGGCCCACCATCTCGTCCAGGTAGATCCGCACGTCGCTCGCCGTCAGCGAGCCGAACCCCACCTTCCAGTGCCTCTTCGCCGCGCTCAGCAGCTCGTCCGCGTCGTACCCGCCCTGGAAGCCGTCCTCCTGGCTGCGCAGGGCGATGACCAGCGCCAGGACCCGGTAGCGGTCCTCCAGGTTGATCGTGATCCGCAGGCGCTCCGCGATGTGCCGGTGGACCTGAGCCGAGCCCGTCACGGCGCGGACGTCCTCGTCGGTGACCGTGATGGGCCACTGCGCCGACGCGAGGGACTTGCCGCGCAGGGCGGCGACCAGCCGCTCGCAGAAGATCTGCACCAGGCACGCCTGGTAGTTCGTCGCCGCGAGGACCCGCCACACCAGCTCCGGCCGCTCGAACCGGTACCCGAACGCCGCCATCGGCTCCACCACCAGCCGCTGCGCCTCGGTCGGCTTCAGCGTGCTGATCAGCACGTCCGGGCCGCCGTGCGTCAGCGGCACGTTCGACAGGTGCCGGAACCGCTGCACCTGGTGCAGACCCGCGAACACGATCTTGAACCGCCGGTCGGTGCGGTCCATCAGCCCCTTCAGCCGCAGCACGTTCGCGAACGTCGCCTCGCCGCCCCGCCCGCGCACCGCCTTCGAGTCCGCGGTCAGGAACGCGTCGGCCTCGTCCGCGAGGACCAGCACCCGGCGGTCCGCGTTCTCCTCCAGCCACCGCTCCACCCGGGCCAGCACCGCGTCCGGCGCCAGGTGGGCGGCCCGGTCGGCGCGCAGCACGCCGACCCGCTTGAGCTCCTCCTCCAGCACCGGCCAGATCCGCTCGGCCGGCTCCGCCTCGCCGACGCCGCGCGCCTTGAGGTCGACGTAGATCGCCTTGCGGTCCGGTGTCCCCGGGAACGACGCCTGCACCTTGCGCAGCAGCGCCGACTTGCCCAACTGCCGCCCCCCGTAGAGGAACAGCGCACCGAACCGGTCGGTGACCGTCGCGATCTCCTCCTGCCGGCCGTAGAACACCTCCGGCGGGACGAGCCCGGCCACGAACGGCGTGTACGGGTTGTACGCCGTCCACGGCAGCGTCACCCGCTGCGCCGCCCGGAACGAGCGCGGCGAGCGGGCCGCGACCCAGCCGAACACGGCAGGGTCGATGACCAGCGCCTGCTGCGAGGCGGCCGTCCGGGCCCGCGCCGCCATCTCGCGCCGCCCCGCGAGCCCCAGCGGGTACAGGTAGATGATCAGGCAGGCGCCGGAGTCGGAGCTGTCGAGCAGTTCGAGCGGGCTGCGCCCGCGCTGCTCGTCGGAGACGACGAGGATCGTGTACGAGGACGCCGCCGACCCGAGCGCCGCCACATAGCCCGGCACGGTCTCGCTGGCGTGCGCCCGCGCGGTGAGCCGGAGCACGCCGCGCACCTCGTGCTGGTGGTCGCGGACCGGGGTCGCCTGGCACTCCAGGCCGATGACCCGCAGCACGGACGGCACGTGCCGCTGCCACTCCGAGCCGCGGGTCGCGGGCCGGCACAGCGCGTCCCAGGACTCCAGGCCGCTGCGCGCGCCTTCGGTCAGCGGCTGCCCGGCCAGGTAGAACTCGGCCCACGGGCGGGCCGAGTAGCCCTGCGAGCCGGACGCCTTGCGGACGCCGGCCAGCTCGATGCCGGCGGTGAACCGCTCCAGCTCGGCGCCCGAGTCGGCGGCGCTCCACTCGGGGAGCGGCTTGCCCTCGCGCAGCAGCGACAGGCACTCCTCCGCCGTCACCGTGTCCCGGTTGTCGAGCAGCGAGGTGACCCGGTGCATGTCCCGCGCGGACGGGTCGAGCAGCGCGAGCGCCTCGCGGAGCCGCCGCACGTACTCGTCGACCTGCGTGCGGATCTCTGACTCCAGGGTCCGGATGCCGGCCGCCGCATGGCCGAACGCCCCGTCGGGGGTCGGCGTCTTGAGCCGCTCCAGGCGGCCGACCAGCTCCCGCTCCACCTGGAGGTTGAGCTGCTGCGTGCGCAGTTCGGCGAGCAGGGTCCCGGCCGCGCCGTGCGCCCTGCGGTGCGCGGCGCTCCAGCGCGACCACTCGGCGTCGCGCCGCTGCCGCCAGTCGCCGGGCACGGCGTCGAGCCCGGCGGGGACGGCCGGTACGAGGTCCCGTTCGAGGGCTGCGACGAGCGCGTCCGCGAGGTGCAGGTCGCCGCGCTCGCAGTACCGGACGAGGACGGTACGGGCGTCCACCGGCTCCAGCAGGGCCAGGACGGCCTCGCGGAACCCGGCTTCGGCGGGCAGCGGCGTGCCGTCGGCGGCGCGCGGCAGGTCGGGCGCGGCCAGCAGCGCCTGCGCGCCGGGCGGGCCGGCCGTCCGGTCGCCGTCGGGGTCGCGTACGGGCACGGCGCCCGAGGGGGAGCGGTCGTCGCCGAGCAGCCAGCTGCGTAGGCGCAGCACCGCGGCGCCCTCGACGCCGGGCGGGGCGTCCGCCTCCCGCACCTGGTCCAGGGCGTGGCGCAGGGCTGTGACGGAGTCCGACCGCTCGTCCACCGCCGGGGCCGCGAGCGCCCTGGCTCGGGAGAGCAGGTCGCTGACCTGCTCGATGGTGCGCAGCAGGGCCCGCTTCGCGGCCGCCTCGATCGGCTCCTTGGCCTGCTTGGGGGTGCGGATCGCGGCGTCCGCCTCCTCGATCATCCGCTCCGCGGAGCCGCGCTTGCGGAACAGCTCCCAGATCGCGTCGAGTTCGGCCGGACCGGACGTGCCCTCCGCCCAGACGCTGATCGCGGCGAGGGCGCGGCCGAGCGGCTGCTCGGAGCCGATCAGCCGGGACCGCACCTGGGTGGCGCGGGGGTAGCCGATGCGCTGGCGGGGCAGCGCGTCGAGGAGTTCCGCGGCCTCGGCGGCGAGCCGGGCCCGGCTGAGCGCGGGCTCGGAGTCGCCGGCCAGGCGGGTCGCACCGAGGTCCAGGCGCTGGTAGCGGCGGACCGCGTCGACGGTCCGCTCCAGCAGCTTGCCCCAGTTGCCGGGCAGGGCGCTGGTGAGCTCCGTCTGGATGAGGAGGTCGTTGGGCCAGCCGGCGAGCAGCCCGGCCCGCAGTGAGGCGGCGGCCGCCAGGACGAGGGCGGGCCGGTCGGCGTCCAGCGCCTCCAGGTCCGGGTCGAAGCCGGTCATCACGGCGACGGCCTCCTCCTCGTCGCCGCAGGCGAACGCGGCCGCGGCGAAGGCGAGGCACTCGCTGCGGTGCGCGGGTTCCGCGGAGCCGACGGTCAGCCAGTAGGCCTCCGCGAAGCGGCCGTCGCGGACGAGCCGGGCGACGGGCGAGTCGCCGCCGTCGGGCGCCTCCCAGGAACCGGGGCGCGGTGCGGCCCCGGCGGCTGCGGGGGCGCAGTCGCCGCCTCCGTCCGACGGCCGGCCGTCCCCGGCCGTGGCGGCGTCGGGGGCGGGCCGCGGCACGCCGCCGCCCTTCGGCGACCCGCCGCCGGAGGCGGCGTCCCGCGCCACCCGCGCCCGGGGCACGCTGCCGGTGCCGGTGCCGGTGCCGGTGCCGGTGCCGGTGCCGCTGCCGCTGCCGCTGCCGCTGCCGGTGTCGGCCGGTGCCGCGGTGGCCGCGGCGGTGGCGCCGGTACCGCGGGACCCGGCCGGGGCACGGCCCGAGGGCGCGGACCCGGCGGTGGTTCCGCCGCCGGCGCCCTGCGCCGGAACCCGGGTGCCCGTGGGCTCGGCACCCGGGTGGGGGGAGCTGCCCGGGGTGTGGCCCGCAAGCGCGGACCCGGTGGCCGCCTTCGCGTCGGTACCGTGCGCGGCTGCCCGCGCGGCGGTGGGCCCGGCTCCCGGGCGGCGGGACTCGACCGAGGCGGGCTCTGCGGGCCTGGACCCGGTGGCGGCTTCGGCACCCGCGTCCTGCGAGGGCGTCGAGTGCACCGGGGCGGTGGCGTGCGCGGCGGTGGGCTCGCCACCGGTGCTCCGGGAACCCGTCGGGACGGGGCCCGTGGGCGCCGACCCGGCCAGGGCTTCGGCGGCGCCCGCCTGCCCGGGCGCGGGGCTCGTCGCCGGGGCGATGGCGGGTCCCGAGCCCGCGCCGGCTGCACCGGGGGAACAGGTCGGGGTGTGGTCCACGGGTACCGGCCCCGCCGGCCGGCCGTTGTCGGCGCTCGGCGCGAGCAACGTGCCCGCCGGGGCGCCGGTGGGCACGGCACCCGGGATGTCCGTGCAGCGGAAGCCGGTCGGGGCGTCGTCCGCGGATCCGGCGGTGGCTTCGTCCCCGCCGGCGTTCGCGTGTGCCGGGTCGGTGGGCGTGGCACCCGTGCCCTGTGCGGGGCGGGAGCCGCGTCCGGTGTCGGCCGCCGGCGTGATGCCGGCGGTGGCTCCGCTGTCCGCGGCCTGTGCGGGCACCGGGTCCGTCGGCGCGCCGGCGGGTGTGGCGCCCGGGCTGTCCGGATGCGGAGAGCCGGTCCGGGGGTGGCCTGCCGGTGCGGCGCCCGCGGCGCTCGTACGGCCGGAGCCGGTCCGGGTGTTGTCCGCGGGCGCGGCCCCGCTGTCGGTGTCCTGTGCGCGGATCGGGTCCGCGGGGGCGCCCGCGGGCTCGGTGCCCGGGCGACCCGTGCGGCGCGAGTCGGGAGAAGTGCGCTCCGCGGGTCGGGCGGCGGTTGCCTTCCCGTCGTCGTCGGTCGCGTGCGCGGAGGTTGCGGACTCGCCGCCCGTGCCGCCCGTACGGCCGGAGCCGGTCCCCGCGTCGTCCGCGGGAGTGGACGGGGCGGCTCCGTTGTCGGCGTCCTGCCGGCGCGCCGGGCCCGCCTGGGCGGTGGCGGTTTCGGCGGTGGTCGCCGGGCCGGTGGTTCCGGTCACCGGGAGGGGGGCCCGGCCGGTCCCGTGGTCGCCTGCTGCGTCGGAGGTCGTCGCGGCTCCGCTCCCGGCGCCGGCCGTGTGCGCCGGTTCTGCCGTTGCGGCGGGGCGGAGCAGCCCTTCCAGGTCGGCGATCTGCCGGTCCAGCATGACCAGGGACTGTTCGAGCGGCTCCCGGTGCGGGGCGTCCGCGGCGGTGCCGTCCAGCAGGGTCCGCAGGCCCGCCCGGGTGTGCCGCAGTCCCTCCAGCTCCTGTTCCCGCTGCGCGGCCGCACGCGCCTCGACCGTCAACCCGTCGATCAGGACGTCCAGTTCGGCGAAGCCCGCTTCGGGGCCCCAGGTGCGGCCGGCCGCCGCGAGCCGCGCGGCGAGGCGGGACCGCTCGGACTCGCGGGCCGCGGACTCCTCGGCGAGCGGGGCCGGCCCCGGCCGGCCCGCCCGCACCGCCCCGGCCGCCGCCTCGAACGCGTCGGCCAGGGCCGCCGACCGCTCCCGCAGCGCCCGCCCGGCCGCCGCGATCTCCTCGATCTCCCCCGCTTCGGGGCGCCTGTTCACGGCTTCACCCCGCTTCCGGTGCGCAGCCGCGCACCCTGCGTCGCAGGGGACGTGATCAGGCCATCCGGTAACACCACTCGACGCCTTCCGCGGGCAGCGCTCTGCGCTGACCAGGCGCCGTGCCGGTCGCTTTCGGTGTGCATGCACGGATCCTGCCAGAGGCATGGTCCGCCGGAAGCGGATTCCCGTGATTCGCGCGGGACTTCGCGTCAGCAGTACACGGCGGAGGCGGTGTCGTTCTCCCGGGACAGGACGTTGACGCGGTAGCCGTTGTGCATGACGTGGGAGTCGCCGCCCCCGTAGGCGTCGGACGTCCAGTGGCACACCACCCCGCTGTCGTTCGACCAGGACGACATGAGGTCGTTGAACCCGAGGTCGCCGAGCCACGGGGCGGTGTCCCCGGCGCGCAGGGCGATGCCGCCGCCCTTGAACCCGTAGTCGCGGTACAGGCAGAGGCTGTCCTGGGGGCAGTTCGAGCCTTCGAAGGTGGTCACGCGGGCGGCGGGGGCGGCCGCGTGACCACCTTCGAAGGCTCGAACTGCCCCCAGGAC
>NZ_RPSE01000263.1:0-8835 GCF_003949955.1 Streptomyces sp. WAC05292 | reverse complement strand
GACCTCGGCACCCCCACCAGCGCGGCCCCGCAGCCCAGCCCCTACGACGAAGGCACCTGCCTCAACGGCACCCTCCCCGACTCGACCACCGCCACCCGAGTCCACGACATCAACGAGGTCGCCTGCTCCGCCGACGACGCCCACTACAAGGTCATCCAGCGCTTCCCCTTCACCACGGAGATGGAACGCTGCCAGGCCAACCCCAGGACCGAGTACGCCTTCTCGCACAGCTACACGCGCAACGGCGTCCCCATCAACCAGTACGTGTACTGCCTCGTCGGCATCGGCGGCTACGCCCGCCGGTAGCTAGTGCTTCGGCCCGACGTGCAGATCCATGAGCGCCACGGACTCCTTGCGGGCGATGGAGGTGTTGTTCTGGTTGGCGCGCGTCCAGCTCACCCCGAGGCGGTCCAGGGTGGTCGTCAGGAGGGCGGTGATGTCCGCCGACTTGTTGGTGAAGAAGTAGCGCGGGTACTCGTACCGCTTGCCGTTGCGGACGGTCCAGTTGGTGGTCCGGCATCCGTCGGAGTGGATCAGACCGCGCACGAGGGCCCAGGGGTGGATGTCGACCATGGCCTGCTGCCAGGGGAGCAGGCGGATGCGGCGGTCGTGTTTCTTGCCCGGGGCGTGCTGGGGGAACAGGCAGGTCCAATGGTGTCCGAAGCTGGTCACCACGACCCAGCCGGACCGCTTCAGGACGTAGACCCGGTCCTGCGGGCGGACGGCGGCTATCGCCGCCCGGCACAGTTCGATCAAGCCGGGCCAGGCGTCCCCGCAGGCGATGCGCAGGTGGTGTCCCCCGCGTGGGTGGGGGCTGATGCAGCCGTCGCCGAGATAGAGGCCGAGCAGGTAGACATAGGCCTCCTGGTCGGCGGGGCCGACGCATTCGGTGTCCCGTCCCGTGCGGGTGAGCGGCTCGATCCGGATCTGCCAGGCGCGCAGTGCGGAGCGGGAGATGCCCGTCTCGGTGCTCACCGAGTTCAGGCTGCGACCTTGGTCGAGAAGAGCGAGGGCTCGTCGACGGGTGGCGATGTCGTACATGTGCGCGACGTTCGCGCAGAAGGACGCCGTAGGTGGCCCGAAACGGGCGCTGTTCCCCGGAAAGGGTGATGGTCACGCACGGTCTCGTGACCATGGAATTTAAGGAAAAGTGCCCCGGGTCGGACTCGAACCGACACTGTATGGGTTTTGAATCCATCGCCTGCTGCCAATTGGGCTACCGGGGCCCAACGAATCGAAGGTTGTCATCGACCCGCTGCGTGTCCACCTTACCGCAGCTAGGTAGGCTCGGGGGAGCTTGTCTGCCCCGCATCGAGGAGCCCACCGTGACCGCCGAGCACGAGTCGACGCCCACGCCCGACGCCGACCAGTCGCACGTTCCGCCGCTGACGACCCGCGTCGTCATCGCCGAGGACGAGGCGCTCATCCGTCTCGACCTCAAGGAGATGCTCGAGGAGGAGGGCTACTCCGTGGTCGGCGAGGCCGGCGACGGGCAGGCCGCCGTCGAGCTGGCCCGGGAGCACCGCCCGGACCTGGTGATCCTGGACGTGAAGATGCCCGTCCTGGACGGGATCTCGGCGGCGGAGAAGATCGCGCAGGAGTCGATCGCGCCGGTCCTGATGCTGACGGCGTTCTCGCAGCGCGAGCTGGTGGAGCGGGCGCGGGACGCCGGGGCCATGGCGTACCTGGTGAAGCCGTTCAGCAAGAGCGACGTCGTGCCGGCCATCGAGATGGCGGTGTCGCGGTTCGCGGAGCTGCGGGCGCTGGAGAAGGAGGTCGCGGACCTCGCGCAGCGGCTGGAGACGCGCAAGCTGGTGGACCGCGCGAAGAGCATCCTGCAGACGCAGTACGGGCTGACGGAGCCGGCGGCGTTCCGGTGGATCCAGAAGACGTCGATGGACCGGCGGATGTCGATGCAGCAGGTCGCGGAGGCGGTCATCGAGGACGCCGAGGAGAAGAAGAACGCGGCCAAGGGCTGACGCCCGGCCGGCCGCACCGGCGCACGTACGGGTGAGGCCCGCCACCGGGGTTCCGGTGGCGGGCCTCACGCGTGTGCGGGTGGTGCCGTGGCGGTCAGTCCTCGCCGAGGTAGGCCTTGCGGACCTCCTCGTTGTGGAGGAGTTCCTGGCCGGTGCCGGAAAGGACGATCTTGCCGATCTCCATGACGTGCGCCTGGTCGGCCAGGGAGAGCGCGGCCTGGGCGTTCTGCTCGACGAGGAGGATCGTCATGCCCTGTGCCTTGAGTTCCGCGATGGTGGACATGATCTTGTGCATCATCAGCGGGGACAGGCCCATGGAGGGCTCGTCCAGCATGAGCAGCTTCGGGCGCGACATGAGGGCGCGGCCCATCGCGAGCATCTGCTGCTCGCCGCCCGAGAGGGTGCCGGCGGCCTGCTTGCGGCGCTCGCCCAAGATGGGGAAGAGCTCGTAGGCGCGCTGGACGTCCTTCTCGATGCCTTCCTTGTCCTTGCGGAGGAAGGCGCCGAGCTGGAGGTTCTCGGCGATCGTCAGCCGGGGGAAGATGTGGCGTCCCTCGGGGGAGTGGGCGAGGCCCAGGGAGACGATCTTGTGGGCGGGGACGGTGCCGAGGGGCTGGCCGTCGAAGGTGATGCTGCCGCCGCGGGGCTTGATGAGGCCCGAGAGGGTGCGCAGGGTCGTCGTCTTGCCGGCGCCGTTGGTGCCGACGAGGCAGACGATCTGCCCGGTCTCGACGGTGAAGGAGATGCCCTTGACGGCCTCGATCTTGCCGTAGGCGACCTTGAGGTCGTTGACCTCCATCAGTACGGTCACTTGGCTTCTCCGTCCTTGCTGGTGGTGCTGTCCGCGTCGGTGGCCGGCTCCGTGTCGGTTCCGGCCTCGTCGGCGGTGCCGGCGTCGGCCGGGGTGCCGGCGTCGTCCGCGGTGTCGTCGTCCTGGCCGTCGGCGTCGGCGGCGTCCTCCGCAGCCTCCTCGGCGGCGTCCTCGGCCGGGGCATCGGCCTTGGCCGGGGCGTCCGCCTTGGCCGGGGCGTCGGCCTTGGCGGCGTCGGCGGCGTGCTGCTCGGCTGCCTCGACCTCGGCGGCCTCGGCGGCGCCGGGGGCGCCTTCGAAGGGTTCGCCGAGGTAGGCGGCGATGACGCGCTCGTCGCCCTGGACTTCGGCCGCGGTGCCCTCGATGAGCTTCTCGCCCTGGACGAGGCAGGCGACCCGGTCGCACAGGTTGAAGATGAAGCGCATGTCGTGCTCGATGACGAGGACGGCGATGCCCATGTCCCGGATGGCGAAGATGAGCTCCTCGGCCGCGCGGGTCTCCTGCGGGTTCATGCCGGCGGTGGGCTCGTCGAGGAGCAGGAGGCCGGGGTCGCTGGCGAGGGCGCGGGCGATCTCCAGCTTGCGCTGCTCGCCGTACGGGAGGTTCTTCGCGAGGTGCTGGGCCTTGTGCTGAAGGCCGATGAACTCCAGGAGCTCCATGGCGCGGGCCTCGGAGGCGGCTTCGGCCTTCTTGAAGCCGGGGCCGCGCAGGAGGGCCGACCAGAGGCCTTCCTTGGTCCGGGTGTGGCGTCCGACGAGGACGTTCTCCAGCACCGTCATGTTGGAGAAGAGCCGGATGTTCTGGAAGGTGCGGGCGATGCCCGCCTGCGTGACCAGGTGGGGCTTGGGCGGCAGGACGGTGCCCTTGTAGCTGACCTTGCCCTCGGTGGGGACGTACAGGCCGGTGAGGCAGTTGAAGAAGGTGGTCTTGCCGGCGCCGTTGGGGCCGATGAGTCCGACGATCTCGCCCGAGTTGACCTGGAGGTCCACGCCCTTGACGGCGGTGAGGCCGCCGAAGCGCATGGTGACGCCGCTCGCGTCGAGGACGGTCTCGCCGGCCGGGGCGGCGGCGGGCTTGGTGGTGGTGTCGGTGGTGGTCGTCATGGTGTTCACGCACCCGCCTTGGCGGTGGCCAGGTCGGTGGGGGCCTGGTCAGCGGTGTCGTCGTGGTACTCGAGCTTGGCGCGCTTGTCGGCGATGAGGCCTTCGGGGCGCAGGCGCATGAGCAGGATGAGGGCGATGCCGAATCCGAGGAGCTGGTAGTCCTGGAGGAACTGGAGCTTCGCGGGGATCAGGAAGAGGAGCGCGGAGCCGAGGATGGGTCCGCGGATGGTTCCCATGCCGCCGAGGATGACGGCGGCGAGGAGGAACGCGGAGTTCGGCGGGACGGGCCCGGCGAAGACGTAGTTCTCGGGGACCACCGTGGTGTTGACGTGGGCCTGGACGGTGCCGGCGAGGCCGGCGAGGGTGGCGCCGAGGGCGAAGGCGATGAGCTTGACGCGGAAGCCGTTGATGCCCATGGCCTCGGCGGCGGTCTCGTCCTCGCGGATGGCGACCCAGGCGCGTCCGATGCGGCTGTTGCCGGCGCGGGCGAACACCAGGATGACCAGGGCCATGACCAGCAGCATCAGCAGGTAGTAGTTGGCGTAGGCGCCGAGCGTGATGCCGAAGACGTTGTGGGCCTCGCCGAAGTTCCACCCGAAGAGTTCGAGGTGGGGGATGTTCGGGATGCCGTTGGGGC
Source organism: Streptomyces sp. WAC05292 (assembly GCF_003949955.1). Taxonomy (NCBI): domain Bacteria; kingdom Bacillati; phylum Actinomycetota; class Actinomycetes; order Kitasatosporales; family Streptomycetaceae; genus Streptomyces; species Streptomyces sp. WAC05292. The sequence goes on along the minus strand of NZ_RPSE01000263.1, from coordinate 4,305 downwards.
CGTTGGTGATCTGGGGGCCGGAGGTGCCGTCGAGGTTGCCCATGGCGATACGGAAGATCTCTCCGAAGCCGAGGGTCACGATGGCGAGGTAGTCGCCGCGCAGGCGCAGGGTCGGTGCACCGATGACGACGCCGAAGACGAGGGAGGCGATGGCTCCGACGATGACGGCGGCCCAGAAGGGCAGGTGGACACCGAAGGCGGAGGCGGTGCTTCCGGAGACCAGGGCGGCGGTGTAGGCGCCGACTCCGAGGAAGGCGACGTAGCCGAGGTCGAGGAGGCCGGCGAGACCGACGACGACGTTGAGGCCGAGGGCCACGGTCGCGAAGATCAGGATGTTGACGGCGATCAGGGTGTAGGTGTCGCCGCTCTGCTGGATGAACGGGAAGCCGATGAAGGCGGCCGCGGTCGCGATGAGGGCGACCTGGCGGTGGCGTCCGGTGATCGCGGCGAAGCGGTCGGGGAGACCGGACTTCATGAGGCCCGTGGCGGCGAGGCCGACGGTGATCAGGTACGCGATGAAGAGCTGCGGTTCCTTGTCATCGGTGTCGATGCCGAACGTGATGACGTAGAGGCCGAGGGCGTAGACGCCGACGATGATGAGGATCTCGGCCCAGGAGGGGAGCGTGCCCGCGGGGGCGGCCTTGCGCTTGTCGTCTTCGAGCTTGAAGGCGGCGGCGGCCGGGACGAGCGAGGCGAGGGCGGCGACCCAGGCTCCGGGCTCCAGGTGGACGAGGCCGCCGAGCTCGACGGCGATGGAGCCGACGGTGAAGACGGTGGTGGCGGCCGCGCCGGCGGCGAGGAAGCGCAGGGCGGCGCGGGTGCCGTTCGGGGCGAGCCAGCCCAGGCCCTTGATGCCGAGGGCGGAGAGGGCGTACAGGGCGGTGAGGAGTGCGCCGACCAGGGTGAGCATCTGGAGGGGCGCGGGGTACCCGTAGAGGGTGAGGTTGCCCGGGAAGGCGGTGGTGTACGTCCATGCCAGGAAGGCGCTGATGGCGGTCAGGGCGGAGCCGCCGGTGATCGCGTACAGCAGGGCCTTGTTGGCGGTGGCGGGCTGCGCGGCCACGGTGGTGGGGGTGGTTTCGGTGGTGGTCATGGTTCTCACGCCCGATCCGTGACGCGCTGGCCGAGCAGGCCTTGGGGACGCACGAGGAGGACGACGATGAGCAGGACGAAGGCCCAGACGTTGGCCCACGCGCCGCCGCCGAGCTGCTGCATGCCGGGGATTTCCTCGATGTAGGCGATCGAGAGGGCCTCGGCGAGGCCGAGCACGACGCCGCCGACCATGGCGCCGTAGATGTTGCCGATGCCGCCGAGGACGGCAGCGGTGAAGGCCTTCAGTCCGAGGATGAAGCCCATCTCGAAGTTGATCTGGCCCTTGTCGACGCCGTACGCGACGGCGGCGACGGCGGCGAACGCGGCACCGATGGCGAAGGCCATGACGATGATGCGGTCGGTGTTGATGCCCATCAGCTTGGCGGTGTCGGGGTCCTGGGCGGTGGCCTGCATGGCACGGCCGCTGCGGCTCTTGGAGACGAAGACGCCGAGGGCGAGCATGCAGAGCGGGGCCAGGGCGAGGACGAAGGCGTCGGCGCGCTGGATGGCCAGGTTGTCGGTGATCTGGAAGGCCTTGCCGGTGAACTCCGGGAAGGTGACGGCCTTCTTGGCGTCCGGGTAGAACTGCCAGACGAGCTGCTGGAGTGCGATCGAGAGGCCGATGGCGGTGATGAGGGGTGCCAGGCGCGGGGCGGAACGCAGCGGCCGGTAGGCGAAGCGTTCGGCTGCGGTCGCCACGGCGACGGAGGCGAGCGCGCCTCCGAGGATCATGAGGGGTATCGCCACCAGGAGCGAGGTTCCGCTCGGGAGTGCGGTGTAGGTGGTGAGGGCGCCGAAGCCCCCGATCATGAAGATCTCGCCGTGGGCGAAGTTGATGAGCTGGACGATGCCGTAGACCATGGTGTACCCGATGGCGATGAGGCCGTAAAGGGCACCGAGGGCAAGGCCGTTGGCCAGCTGTTGCGGCAGTTCGTGCACCGCAGGGCCTCCGATGTGCGTGTCGGATAAGAGTCCGCGCGAGGGCGCTGTTTGCGCCCTCGCGCGGCTTGGTTCTCTTGGGGTGGGTCAGGTGTGGGCGCCGTCAGGCGCGGCGACTACTGGTTGAAGGTGTCGCTCTTGACGTCGACCCACTTGCCGCCCTCGACCTTGTAGACCGTGAGCTGCTTGTTGGTGGTGTCGCCGTACTCGTCGAAGGAGACCTTGCCGGTCACACCGTCGAAGGAGACCTTGCCGAGGGCCTCGACGACCTTGGCGCGGGCGTCGGCCGGGACCTTGCCGCCGTTGGCGGCGACGACGGCCTTGACGGCCTGGACGATGGCCCAGCCGGCGTCGTAGGAGTAGCCGCCGTAGGCCGCGTACGGGTCCTTGTAGCCGCCGGCCTTGTAGTCCTCGATGAACTTCTTGGCGGTGTCGAGCTTCTCGACGGGGGCGCCGATGGAGGTCGCGAGGTCGCCGTCGTTGGCCTCGGCGGAGGCCGAGATGAAGGCCGGGTCGTAGATGCCGTCGCCGCCGAAGAGCGGGATGGCGGCGCCGGTCTTCTTGATCTGGTCGGAGAGCAGGCCGCCCTCGGGGTACTGGCCGCCGAAGTAGACGGAGTCGGCGCCGGAGGCCTTGACCTTGTCGGCGGTCGAGGAGAAGTCGGTCTCCTTGACGGTCACGTGGTCGGTGCCGACGACCTCGCCGCCGAGCTTCTTGAACTCCTCCGAGAAGATGCCGGCGAGGCCGGCACCGTAGGTCTGCTTGTCGTCGACGACGAAGACCTTCTTCTTGCCGGCGTCCTTGAAGAGGTACTGGGCGGCGAACTTGCCCTGGACCACGTCGGTGGCGGCGGTGCGGAAGTAGGTCTTGAAGGGGCGCTTGTACTCGCCCTTGCCCCAGTTGTCGCCCTGGCTCAGGGAGGGGTTGGTGTTGGCCGGGGAGACCTGGGCGAGGTTCGCCGAGGCGAAGACGCCCTGCATCTGCTGGGCGACGCCGGAGTTCAGCGGGCCGACGACGCCGAGAACGTCCTTGTTGCCTACGAGCTTGGTGGCGTTTGCCTGTCCGGAGGCAGGAACTGCCTGGTCGTCGAGCGCTTCGACCTTGAATTCAATGCCGGGAACTTCGTTGTTCTTGTTCGCGGTCTTGGCAGCGAGGTCAACGGAGTTCTTGATGCCCTGGCCGAGGGCCGAAAGGGATCCGGTGAGCGGGGCGTCGACGCCGATGACGACGACGGTCTTGCTGCCGCCGCCGGCGTTGTCGCCGGTCTTCGCTTCGTCGCGCGAACCGCAGGCGGTGAGGGTCAGTGCTCCCGTGGTGATCACGGTGGTGAGGACGAGCAGAGAACGGTGTCGCACGATTCTTCCTTTCCCTGGCGCGGCTGCCCCGAGTTGGGGCTGTGCCGATGGGTCGCCGGGCCGCACTGGGAGTCCACGGCCGTGCTGGGGTGCGCCCTGTGGCGCGGTGACTGGCCGTGACTCTAGGCCGCGGTGGGGAGTGGGGGGAGCAGGGAAAGGAGGATGTGACTGTCTTGTTATGCCAAGGCCAAGAATGTGAGGCCGGAGTACGGACAGAACGGACGTTTGGCGCTTCGGGAGATTGTCCGCATGGTGAGAATTCGCAGGTTCTCTAAGGGGCTTGGGGGCCTCATGGTCCTGTCATAGATCAAAACAGGCCGAATGTCGCAGGGAGTGTCCGAAAGAATCGCGGGGGTGGCATTCCGCGCACGTAAAAGGGGATTCTGTGGGGCGTGGTCATTACTGACGGCAATGATTGTTCTTGATCCATTTCGGGCGATTGGATCATGGTCCGGGGGTGGGGGAGGGGTGCGGAACGCCCCCTACCGGCCCAGACCCGACCCGGTCCCCCGCGGGGGCGCACTGCCCGGAAGCCGGACACCGCGCACGGCAATCCGGTCACCCGGCCGGGCTCGGCGCCCGCCGGTTCTCCGAACTCCCGGTCGCCCCGCCCTCGGCCGCGCAGCGTTCGGCGACGACCCGGTCGACGGCCTCAAGTGCCTTGTCCCGCCCGTGAGTTCGCTCCACCGCCCGACCTGCGGCGACGGCATCCTCGTGGATCGCGAACTGGGCGTTCGACAGCCCCTTCTGCTCCCAGTCCAAGCCGGCCCACCTGCCGCCCGTGAGGGCCTCCTTCGCTCAATAGGACACGAGAGTCGAGCAGATCTCCGCGGGGGAGGACGGGCTCGGCGCCGCCGCCGGTGCGGACTTGGGCGGGGCCTGTGGGGCGGCGCCGAGCCCGTCCTCCCCCGCGGAGATC
>NZ_RPSE01000262.1:0-8862 GCF_003949955.1 Streptomyces sp. WAC05292 | reverse complement strand
CCCCATCAGTACGCCCCCCAGCAGTACCCCGCGGCCGGGACGTACGGGCAGGACGCGCAGCAGCAGCTGCGCGAGCAGTGGATCCCGCACCAGCAGCCCGCCCAGCAGCCCGCCCCGCAGCCCGCGGCAGCCCCGGACGCCGCAGAGCCGCGCACCGCCCAGGTTCCGGAGCCGCGCCGGGCCGCGGACGGCGCCGGCGGAGGAGGTGCCGGAGACGGCGGTGACGCCGGCTACCGGACCGGGCAGTTCGCGTTCATCGACCAGCCGGACGAGGACTCCGAGGACGTCATCGACTGGCTCAAGTTCACCGAGAGCCGCACCGAGCGCCGCGAGGAGGCCCGCCGCCGCGGCCGCAACCGCGTCGTCGCCCTGACCGCCGTCCTCGCGCTCGTCGCGGTCGCGGGCGCGGGCTACCTCTGGTGGGCGGGCATGCTGCCCTTCCTCGGCGGGGCCGACTCCGAGGGCGGCGCCGCAGCCGCCGGGCCGCAGAAGCGCGACATGATCGTCGTGCACGTCCACAACACGAAGAAGGGCGGCACTTCCACCGCCCTGCTCGTCGACAACGTCACGGCCGGCCGGGGCGCCACCGTCCTGCTGCCCAACACCCTCGGCGTCACCGGGGACGACGGCACCGCCACCCCCCTGGGCAAGGCCGTCGAGGAGGGCGGCCTCGGTGTGCGCGAGTCCCTCGACTCCGTGCTCGGCACCGGCATCGGCGGCACCTGGCGCCTGGACACGCCGTTCCTCGAAAACCTCGTCGAGCTGGTCGGCGGCATCGAGGCCGACACCGACACCGCGATCCCGGCCGACGACGCCGCCAAGGTCCCCGCAGTGGGGCAGGGCGCGAAGCAGCACCTGAGCGGCGCGATGGCCGTCGCTTACGCCACCCACCGCGCCCCCGGCGAGCCGGAGGCCGAGCAGCTGGAGCGCCTGGGGCGGGTGCTGTACGGGGTGCTGCGCAAGATCCCCGGCGACGCGCGGTCGGCCACGACGACCGTGGAGAGCATGGGGCAGATCCTCGACCCCTCCCTTAACGCCGAGACCCTCGGCGCGATGCTGGCCCGGCTCGGCGAGCACGCCAAGGAGGGGCAGTCCGCGTACCGCACCGACGTGCTCGGCGTGAAGCCCGACGGCACGCTCACCGACGAGGCCAACCGGACCGTGGTCAGGGAGGTGCTCGGCGGCAGCTTCACCGCCGCGCAGCCCGGCGCCGCGCCGCGCGTCGGCCTGCGGGACGCCACCGGCGACGCCAAGGCCCAGGTCGCGGCCAGGGCCGCACTCCTCAACGGCGGCTACACCTTCGTCGACGGCGGCAGGGCGGACCGGCCGCAGTCCGCGACGCAGGTCACCTACCAGGACGACGCCCAGCGCCCCCGGGCCGCCGAGGTCGCCAAGACGCTGGGGCTGCCGGAGACGGCGGTGAAGAAGGGCGAGAACCCGGTCAACGCCGACGTCGTCGTGACGCTGGGCAGGGACTGGAAGCCCTCCTGACGCGCTGCCGGCCGCGGCCGGACGCACGGCGCGGGCGGCGTCGGCGGCACATGAGACCCTTGTAGGGATCTGCCCGCCGACCCGAAAGCATGGCCAGTGACCGCCACGGACCGCTCCATCGAGCTCATCACCACCGCCGCCCAGGCGGCGGCCGACCGGCTCGCGCACGACATCATCGCGTACGACGTCAGCGACGTGCTGTCGATCACCGACGCCTTCCTGCTCGCCTCGGCGCCCAACGACCGCCAGGTCAAGTCCATCGTCGACGAGATCGAGGAGCGCCTCCTCAAGGAGCTCGGCGCCAAGCCGGTACGCCGCGAGGGCGACCGCGACGCCCGCTGGATCCTGCTCGACTACGTCGACATCGTCGTCCACGTCCAGCACAGCGAGGAGCGGGTCTTCTACGCGCTGGAGCGCCTGTGGAAGGACTGCCCCGAGATCGAGCTCCCCGAGGACGCCAAGCTGACCAAGGGCAAGGCCGAGGAGTACGCCAAGCTGCGCGAGGCGCAGGGCGACGACGACCTGGACGGTGATCTGTTCTGAGCGCGAGCACGCAGCCGGGCGAGGGCCCGGACCCGCAGCAGGCGGCCGCCGCCGGCACGGCCCCCGGGCGGCCGGCCCGGACCGGCCGGAAGATCGTCCTGTGGCGGCACGGACAGACCGCCTGGAACCTGGAGCGCCGCTTCCAGGGCTCCACGGACATCCCGCTGACCGAGACCGGTGTGGCGCAGGCCCGCCGCGCCGCCCGCCTGCTGGCCTCCATGGGGCCGGACGCCATCGTGGCCTCGGACCTCCAGCGGGCCTCCGACACGGCGGCGGAGCTGGCCGCCGTCACGGGGCTGCCCGTGGCCCGCACCGCCGCGCTGCGCGAGACGTACGCCGGCGAGTGGCAGGGCCTGACCCACGACGAGATCCTCGCCAAGCACGGCGAGCAGTACGCCGCGTGGAAGCGCGGCGAACCCGTGCGCCGCGGCGGCGGCGAGCTGGAGACCGAGGTCGCCGACCGGGCCGCCCCCGTGGTGCTGGAGCACGCCGGGCGGCTGCCGGAGGGCGGCACGCTGGTGGTGGTCAGCCACGGCGGCACGATCCGCACGACGATCGGCCGGCTGCTCGGCCTCCAGCCGTACGACTGGGAGAGCCTCGGCGGGCTCTCCAACTGCTGCTGGTCCGTCCTGGGCCAGGGCGCCCGCGGCTGGCGCCTGCTGGAGCACAACGCCGGCACGCTGCCGGAACCCGTGCTCGGCGACGACGACTGAGCTCCGCCGGGGGCCCGTCTGAGCCCGTCTCAGAGGCGCCCCCGACCCGGATTTCACTTTCCGGCTGGTCGCGGCTAAAGTTCTTCTTGTTCGCAGCGCGGAACACCGGAAACGGGGGAGCGAGGCGGAGAGCGGGGCTATAGCTCAGTTGGTAGAGCGCTTGCATGGCATGCAAGAGGTCAGGAGTTCAATTCTCCTTAGCTCCACAATCAGGATCCCGTCCCCAACAGGGGGCGGGATCCTTGCGTTTGCCCCTTCCCTGCGCTTGCTGACCTGCCGCGCGCCCGCGTGGCAGAATCGGACGGCCGGAGGGGGAGTCGACGGCCCGACGCGGGAGGGAGTCGCTGACGGATGGGTGCACACCGGCGCCGGTGCGACTGGTGCAACAACGGCACGCCGATCGTGCGGGACATGGACCCGGTCAACCCCGACTACCAGTACTGGTGCGAGGAGTGCGCACGGGCGCTGATCATCAAGGGCGACCCCATCGAGACGTACCGCGAGCTGGAGGGCGAGCCGATCTACGGCCGGCTCCTCGACGAGCACTGCACGCTGAAGCGCTTCTACCAGTTCGCCCGGGCCTAGACGCCGCAAAACGGGCAAGAGCGGACATGTCGATCGGCCCGGAATCTCGTTTTTGGACCTGGGCCGGAACCGTGTAATGTTCTGGGTGTCGCCAGGGGGAACCGGCAAGGGAAACCGAGAAGGGGCCCGGCGGCAGAGAAGCAAGGGGCTATAGCTCAGTTGGTAGAGCGCTTGCATGGCATGCAAGAGGTCAGGAGTTCAATTCTCCTTAGCTCCACAGTGCGGAAGCGGGCCACCCGGATCGGGTGGCCCGCTTCTCGTTGTGCGGAACGGTCGAGCGGCCGCCGGGGCCGCTGCGGTACCCTGGCGCCATGCGTGCCGTACGCCTTCTGCTTACCGAGCCGCGCTGATCAGGGCCGACCCCGCGATGGTCGGCATCGGCGCGGCTCCCCCTCCTGTGCGAGGGGTTTTTTCGTTTGGGCAGGCAGAGACGGCAGAGACGATCGATGGAGCTTCCGAAGACATGAGCGAGACGAACACCCCGGCCGCCGAGGCGGCCGAGGCGCACCGTTACACGGCCGCCATGGCCGCCGACATCGAGGCACGCTGGCAGGACGTCTGGGACGCGCAGGGCACCTACGAGGCCCCGAACCCCACCGGTGACCTGGCCGGGGACGCCGAGGTCGTCGCGCGCCCCAAGAAGTTCATCATGGACATGTTCCCGTACCCCTCCGGTGCGGGCCTGCACGTCGGCCACCCGCTGGGCTACATCGCGACCGACGTCTACGCCCGCCACCAGCGGATGAGCGGCCACAACGTCCTGCACACCCTGGGCTTCGACGCCTTCGGCCTGCCGGCGGAGCAGTACGCCGTGCAGACCGGCACGCACCCGCGCGTGTCCACCGAGGCCAACATCGAGAACATGAAGAAGCAGCTGCGCCGCCTGGGCCTCGGCCACGACAAGCGCCGCTCCTTCGCCACGATCGACCCGGACTACTACAAGTGGACCCAGTGGATCTTCCTGCAGATCTACAACGCCTGGTACGACGCCGACGCGAAGAAGGCCCGCCCCATCGCCGAGCTGGTCGCCGCCTTCGAGGACGGCAGCCGTGAGGTCCCCGGCGGCCGCGCCTGGGCCGACCTGACCGCCGCCGAGCGGTCCGCGGTCCTCAACGACTTCCGCCTTGCGTACGCCTCGGACGCCCCCGTGAACTGGTGCCCCGGGCTGGGCACCGTCCTGGCCAACGAGGAGGTCACCGCCGACGGCCGCTCCGAGCGCGGCAACTTCCCCGTGTTCAAGGCCAAGCTGAGCCAGTGGAACATGCGGATCACCGCGTACGCCGACCGGCTGCTGGACGACCTGGACGCGCTGGACTGGCCCGAGGCCATCAAGCTGCAGCAGCGGAACTGGATCGGCCGGTCCGAGGGCGCCCGCGTCGACTTCGCCGTCGGCGACGACACCGTCACCGTCTTCACCACCCGCCCCGACACCCTGTTCGGCGCCACCTACATGGTGCTGGCGCCCGAGCACCCCCTCGTCGAGAAGATCGTCCCGGCCGAGTGGCCCGAGGGCACCCACCAGGTGTGGACCGGCGGCTCGGCGACCCCGTCGGAGGCCGTGGACTCCTACCGCAAGCAGGCCGCCGCCAAGTCGGACGTCGAGCGCCAGGCCGAGGCCAAGGACAAGACCGGCGTCTTCACCGGTGCGTACGCCGTCAACCCGGTCAGCGGCGACCCCGTTCCCGTCTTCATCGCCGACTACGTGCTGATGGGCTACGGCACCGGCGCGATCATGGCCGTCCCGGCCCACGACTCCCGCGACTTCGCCTTCGCGCAGGCCTTCGAGCTGCCGATCCGCTGCGTCGTGGAGCCCTCCGACGGCCGCGACGCCGACCCCGCCGAGTGGGAGGACGCGTTCACCTCGTACGACGGCACCATCGTCAACTCGGCCGGCGAGGGCATCTCCCTGGACGGCCTGGGCGTCGTCGAGGCGAAGGCCGCCATCACCGCCTGGCTGGCCGAGCGCGGCATCGGCGAGGGCACCGTCAACTTCCGCCTGCGCGACTGGCTGTTCAGCCGCCAGCGGTACTGGGGCGAGCCCTTCCCGATCGTCTACGACGAGGACGGCGTCGCGCACTCCCTGCCCGAGTCGATGCTGCCGCTGGAGCTGCCCGAGGTCGAGGACTACTCGCCGCGCACCTTCGAGCCCGACGACGCCGCCTCCCAGCCCGAGACCCCCCTGTCCCGCAACGAGGCCTGGGTCAACGTCGAGCTGGACCTGGGCGACGGCCGCGGCGTGCGCTCCTACCGGCGCGAGACCAACACCATGCCCAACTGGGCCGGCTCCTGCTGGTACGAGCTGCGCTACCTGGACCCGCACAACCGCGAGGCCCTGGTCGACCCGGAGATCGAGCAGTACTGGATGGGCCCGCGGGAGGGCGCGCCGCACGGCGGCGTCGACCTGTACGTCGGCGGCGCCGAGCACGCCGTGCTGCACCTGCTGTACGCCCGCTTCTGGTCGAAGGTGCTGTTCGACCTGGGCCACGTCTCCTCGGCGGAGCCGTTCCACAAGCTGTTCAACCAGGGCATGATCCAGGCGTACGCCTACACCGACGAACGCGGCGTGTACGTCCCGGCGGCCGAGGTCGAGGAGCGCGACGGCGGCTACTTCTTCGAGGGCCGGCCGGTCAAGCGCGAGCACGGCAAGATGGGCAAGTCCCTGAAGAACGCCGTCACGCCCGACGAGATCTGCGAGGAGTACGGCGCGGACACCCTGCGCCTGTACGAGATGGCCATGGGCCCCCTGGACGTCTCGCGGCCGTGGGACACCCGTGCCGTGGTCGGCCAGTACCGCCTGCTGCAGCGCCTGTGGCGCAACATCGTGGACGAGGAGACGGGCGCCGTCACCGTCGTCGACGGCGAGCCGGGCGAGGACACCCTGCGCGCCCTGCACAAGGCGATCGACGGGGCCGGCGCCGACATGGCGGGCCTGCGCTTCAACACCGCCATCGCCAAGATCACCGAGCTGAACAACTTCCTGACCAAGGCGGGCCGCCCCCTGGAGCGCCCGGTCGCCGAAGCGCTGGTCCTGCTGGTCGCCCCGCTCGCCCCGCACATCGCGGAGGAGCTGTGGCACCGCCTGGGCCACACCGACTCGGTCGTGCACCAGGCCTTCCCGGTGGCCGACCCGGCGTACGTGGTGGACGAGACCGTCACCTGCGTCGTCCAGGTCAAGGGCAAGGTCAAGGCCCGTCTGGAGGTGCCGCCGGCGATCTCCGAGGCCGACCTGGAGCAGCTGGCGCTGGCCGACCCGGCGGTCGTCACGGCCGTGGGCGGGGCCGCGATCCGCAAGGTGATCGTCCGCGCGCCCAAGCTGGTCAACATCGTCGTCTGACGCCGGCGACCGGAGCCGGAGGCCGACGCGCCGGCCGTCGCTCGGGGTCTTCCCGTACGGGCAGGTTGGGGGTTCGATGGGAACCCCCGGCCTGCCCGCTGCGTTTACGGTGGAGGGGACGGAAAACGGCAGGGGAAGGGGTCCTCGTGGAGGCAGGCGCGTTGATCATCATGTTCACCTTGGTGATGCTGTTCGCCCTCCTGGGCCTCGGCGCCTGGGCCACGGTCAAGGCGGTCGGCGCGGCGAAGCGCGGCGTGGACCGGACGATCACCCAGGCCAAGCGGACCGTGGAGGACACCGCCCTCAAGGCGAAGAGCATCGGCCAGGTCGGGGTGCCCGGCTCGCTGGCCCAGCTCCGGCTCGACCTGCGGACGTCCATGCGCACCACGCGGGAGGCCCTCAGTGACGGCTCCCGCGTCGACGCCTCGCTGAAGGAGTCGCTCGTCCTCTTCGAGCGGCTCAGCGCGTACGGGCACGAGCTCGACGGCGAACTGAAGCGGCTGGAGCAGGAGCCCGACCGGGCCCGGGTCGCCGCGGCCCTGCCCGACCTGCGGGAGCGGGTGGCGAAGATCACGCAGTCCGCGGACTCCCTGCGGTGGGCCGCGCGCGACCGGGCCCGCCGGTTCGCCGAGGACGACCTGTCGACCCTGTCGGCGCAGATCGAGGTCGAGTCGGACGCGCTGCGGGACTACGCCTCGCGCCGGGACCCGCTGGACGACCTCGCGGAGGCCGCGGCGTCCTGGGACGCCAAGGCGGGACCGGCGGCGGCCGGCCCCGGGAACGGCCAGGGGAGCGGTCACGGCGAGGAGCGGCAGGACGCGCGCGGACAGCGGGGGGCCGCGCAGACTCCCGCCCTCGATGCCGCCGCGCCGGCGCCGCAGTACCCGTGGCAGAAGAGCGCCCGACCCGAGACGACCACCTGAGAGGCCCACCCGAGACGAGCCCGCGCGGCGGCCCGCGGACGGCTCCGGGCGCGGAGAGCCGCACCCGCGCTCCACGCGGCGGGAGGGGTCGGGCTGCCGACCCGCCCGCTCTGGCGGTAACCTCCGCCTCATGTCCCGCCATGTCGCGATCCTCACCGATTCCACGGCCTACCTGCCCCAACCGGCCATGGCGCGGCACGGAATCACCTCCGTCCCGCTGACCGTGGTCCTCGGCGACGAGGCCCTCGAAGAGGGGACCGAGATCTCGGCGCGCAGCCTGGCCCTCGCACTGCAGAAGCGCCGCTCCGTCACGACGTCCAGGCCGAGCCCCGAGGAGTTCACCCGGGCCTACCGGGCGGTCGCGGAGAGCGGCGCCGAGGCCATCGTGAGCCTGCACCTGTCCGCGGAGTTCTCCGGCACGTACGACGCCGCCGTGCTGGCCGCGAAGACCGCTCCCGTGCCGGTGCGCGTCGTCGACACCGGCATGGTCGCCATGGCCCTCGGCTTCTGCGCCCTGGCGGCGGCCGAGACCGCCGAGGCGGGCGGCTCCCTCGACGAGGCGGTGGCCGCCGCGGAGAAGCGCGCAGCGGACATGGCCGCGTACTTCTACGTCGACACCCTCGACTACCTCCGCCGCGGCGGACGCATCGGCGCCGCCCAGGCCCTCCTCGGCTCGGCACTGGCCGTCAAGCCGCTGCTCACCCTGGACGGCGGCCGGATCCAGATGCTGGAGAAGGTGCGTACGGCCTCCAAGGCCATCGCGCGGCTGGAGGAGTTGGCGGTCGAGCGGGCGGGCGCGGCGAGCGTCGACGTGGCCGTGCACCACCTGGCCGCCCCCGAACGGGCGGAGAAGCTGGCGCAGCGGCTCCGCGAACGCATCCCCGGGCTGGTGGAACTGCACGTGAGCGAGGTCGGCGCGGTCATCGGCGCGCACACCGGGCCGGGGCTGCTGGCTGCGGTGGTCTCCCCGCGCTGACCCGGCGGCATACACCGGAACGGGTGGCCCGGTTGTCCACAACGGCTCGGCCCTCCACCGGAATTGAAGGTTCCGAACGGGGTCGGGGAGACGTCCCTACCGTCGTGGCATGACTCTTCACGCACGCCGTACGCGCCGCCCCGGAGCCGCCTCCGGCCCGGGCCGGCCCCCGCACTCCGACCACCGGCCGCGACACCGCCGCGGGCGGCCCCGCCGGCGCGAAGCCGGGCACCCCGACCCCGCCGCCGTCCGCCGGCGCGCCGAAGCCCTCCTCGGCGGAATCACCCCACCGCCACC
>NZ_RPSE01000261.1:0-8887 GCF_003949955.1 Streptomyces sp. WAC05292 | reverse complement strand
ACCCGCCCCCGCACGATTGGGAGTCCCCTTGTCGGAATGGCTCGTCCTGACCCTCGCGATGGCCGCGGCCTGCGCCGTCGTCCTCGCCATCGCCTTCTTCAACCACCGGAGGATCAGCGAGGACGACGACCCCAGCGAAACCCCCGACGTCATCGAGTACATGACGATGATGATCGGCGTGATCTACGCGATCGTGCTCGGCCTCGCGATCGCCGGCGTCTGGGAGGGCCGGGGAGCGGCCCAGGAGTACGTGCGCCAGGAGGCCCAGGCGCTGCACGAGATCCGTGTCCGCTCCCAGGTGTACCCGGCCGGGGTCCGCGACCGGATCCGGGCCGATGTCGACGCGTACGTGACGTACGTGGTGGACACCGAATGGCAGCAGATGGCCGACCACGGAGCGGTCACCGGCCGCAGCGGGGAACTGCTGGAGCGGATCCGCCGGGACGTGACCGACTACGAGCCGCAGACCGACCACGAGGGGCAGGCGTACCAGCCGCTGGTGGACCAGGTGGCGCTCGTCGACGACGCCCGCAGCGCCCGGGGGCTGAGCGCGGGGGCCACCATGCCCGGTGTGGTGTGGTTCGGACTGATCACCGGGGCACTGGTCACCGTGGGGATGATCTTCATGCTGCAGATCCGCCGCTCCTTCCGGGAGCTGCTGCTGGCGGGCCTGTTCAGTGCGCTGATCGCGTTCCTGCTGTTCCTGATCTGGGACTTCGACGCCCCGTTCGGACGGGGCATCTCCGCGACCGCCGAGCCGTTCCGCGCGCAGTTCCCGCACCTGGACCTGGGCGGCTGAGCCGCGCGCCAAACCGGGGAGGGGCCCGCCGTCCCCGGTTCGGCCCAGCAGTGTGCCCCATTCGCCCGCTCCTGATCGCGGGGCGGCGGGCCCGCGCCTAGCGTGGCGGGCATCGGGGAGCATCCCCCACCGCCGGCGGAAACCGTTCCGCGGCTGCTCCCCGGGATCCGGAGAACCATTCCATGGGTGCGATACGCAGCTCCGCCACTGCCCTGCTCGGCGCCGGCGCCGCGGGCGCCGTCCTTGCGCTCGGCGTCTTCGGTGCGCCCGCCGCGATCGCGGCCGAGGCGCAGCCCATCACGTCTTTCGGCTTCGCCCTCACCCCGTCGACGGTCGCCCCGGGCGGCCAGACGGTGCTGTCCGTCACCGGCTGCGACGCCGCCTTCGCGACCGCCTCCTCCGGGGTCTTCGACACCGTGAGCATCGCCCGGGGCAGCACGGCGCGCGTCACCGTCGACCGCGACGCCCGCCGCGGAGCCGTCTACTCCGTGACGTTCACCTGCAACGGCGAGAACGGCTCCGCCGACCTCACGATCGCCGGCGGCACGGGCACGCCGACGACCAGCTCCACCTCCGCCGAGCGCCCTGCCGCGCCGCGCACCGCCACCGCGACCGCGGCCGGGCCCGCCGAATCGGCGGCGGCGCGCGGTGTGCGGGGCGGGCTCGGCGGCAGCGTCGCCGGGATGGACGCCCGGGAACTCGGCGCGGGCGCGGCCCTGTTCCTCGCCGCCGCGGCCGGGACCGTCGTCGCGCTCAGGCGCCGCGCATCGGCACACCGCCACTGACGCGGCGCCCCCCTGCGCCACCCCGCGCGCGTCGCCGCACCACGGCACCACCGCACCGCCGCGCGTGCCCCGCTTCCGCCCCCGCTCGGGGCGGCCGCCGACAGCCGGTCGCCCCGGATCCCGTCCGGGATGCGGGGCGGCCGGCGTGTGTTCCGGGCAGGGACCGGGGAGGTCGGCCGGTCGTCAGGCCCGGTTGCGGTGCGGGCGGCGGCGCCGCAGGACGTGGACGCCCGCGCCGAGGGCCGCCGCGCCGACGAGGCCCGCGCCGATGGCGGTCTCGGCGGCGGAGGGGCCGAAGGAGCCGCCGAGGCCGCCCTGGGCGCCGCGGCCGTCGAGGATCTGGAAGCGGTGGGTGGCGATCAGGTTGCTGTCGTTGCACTTGACCGACAGCGTGTGCGTCCCGGGCGAGGCGTGGTTGAAGATCCGTACCGTCGCGAACCCGACGGTCCCGGCCGACAGGTTCGCCGGCGAGAAGTTGCCGGGTGACGCAACGGTTCCGCCGTGGCCGCAGCCGGCGGCGCTGACCTGCATCGTGGCCCCCTGGTGCACCGAGTACGGCGTGACGGAGACGTTGCTGGGGCCGCGGCCGCCGTTGCCGCCCTGGCCCCCGCTCTCCGGCGGCCCCGCCGCCGGGTTCGCCGAGGCGACCGGAATACTGAGACCGACGGCGACGCACGCCGCCGCGGTCACGGTGAGAGCGCGCAGAACACGCATGGTGGAACCTCCAGCGGAAAGCGCCCCGGAGCGGTCGCCCGGGATGATCGACGAGAACGCCTCCCATCACGAACCCTCAGGTCGGGCCGCAAGCGGCGCATGTCCGGCTTTGGTCCGCACGGTTGAGCGACACGCCGTGCGCCGCGCGCGCCATCTGACGGATCCGCAGGTCATGACCCGTCAGAAGTTTGTGTGATGAATACCCGGACGGGTGCACCCCGTCCGGTCCCGCCACCCGTTCGCCCGGCACCGATCGCCGTCTTGCGCGAGCGGGCTTAGCGTGCGTGGAGAAGGGCGTGAAGGGGCGGGATGGAACGCGGGTCGGGACCCCCGCGTCGGGAAGGGAGAGCCATGACCGAGGACGAGAGTGAGCAGCGGCCGAGGAGACGCTCCCCCTGGGGCGTGCTCGCGCTGGTCATGCTCAGCGGCCTCGCCATGATGCGCAACGGCGCCGAGTCCGGTGACGGTCCTCCGCAGCCGACGGCCGCCGCGGCGGTGTCGGCGTCTGCCGGACAGTCGGACGGGCAGGCGCCGATGCCCATGCCGCCGGGTGAGGCGCTGCCGGCGGGTGTCGCGGAGCTGGAGCACTCGTCGGTCCAGCGCATCCGGATTCCGCAGATCAGGGTCGACGCACCGGTGATGACGGTGGGGCTGGACGCGCAGGGCTGGATCGAGGCCCCGCCGGCCCAGGATCCCAACCTGGCCGGCTGGTACCTGAACGGCATCGCGCCGGGCCAGCGCGGCTCGGCCGTCGTCGTGGGCCACGTCGACAACGAACAGGGCCCTGCGGTGTTCTACGGGCTGGGCGCCCTGCGCAAGGGCGACCGCGTCGAGGTCGACCGCTACGACGGGCGCACGGCGGTGTTCGAGGTGTACGGCGTGGAGGTGTTCTCGAAGGAGACGTTCCCCGGAGCCCGGGTGTACGGCGACACCGGCCGGCCCGAGCTCCGGGTGATCACGTGCGGCGGCGGCTACTCGAAGGCGCGGGGCTACGACGGGAACGTCGTCGTGTTCGCCCGCATGGTCGAGGCCCGCTGACCGCCGCTGCCCCTCTGCCGCCCCGCCCCGCCCCGCCGGGGATACGTTTCCTCAGCGGGGCGGCAGCACGGGCAGGGTCATGCGGTAGCCGCGGGCCAGGAGCTGCGGCAGGTAGGCGCCGAGGGCGTGGACGCTCTGCGTGCGGTCGCCGCCGGCGTCGTGCGAGAGGACGATCACCCCGGGTGCGGCGCCCTTGAGGATGCGGGAGACGATCACGGAGGTGCCCGGCTCCGTCCAGTCGAGGCTGTCGACGGTCCAGGCGAGCGGCTCCATGCCCAGTTCGGCGCCGATCTCGAAGGCGGCCCGGTTCCATGCGCCGTACGGCGCCCGGAACCACAGGGGCGGGGCGCCGACGGTCTTCTCGACGACCTCGCTGGTCCGGCCGATCTCGGAGGCGAGGCCGGACCTGCTCAGGCTGGGGATCAGGGGGTGGGACCAGGTGTGGTTGCCGATGAGGTGGCCCTCCGCGGCCATCCTGCGCACGAGGTCGCGGTTCTCGGCGGCCATCTCGCCGCAGACGAAGAACATCGCGCGGACGCCGTACCGGGCGAGGGTGTCGAGGATGCCGGGGGTGTAGCGGGGGTCGGGGCCGTCGTCGAAGGTGAGGACCATCGAGCTGCGGGCGGCCGCGGCCGGGTCGAGCTCCAGGATGGGCCGGGTGCGGACGGCGGGCCTGGCGGCCGGCGGGCGCACCGGCGCCTCGGCGGTCATGGGGGCCAGCCGGTAGGCGGTACGGCCGGGGGTCTGCGGCCGGACGGCGCGGACGCCTCCGGGTCCGGCCGCGCCCCCCGGGCCGGGCTGTCCGGCGGCACCCGCGGCCCCGGCGGCTCCCCCGCCCCGGGGGGTTCCGCCCGCGGCGCCGGTTCCGGGCGGGCCGGACTCGCCGGAGGCCAGGAGTCCGGAGGCCGTGGCGATTCCGAGGAAGACTGCGGTGCGCAGGAGCACGCGCCGCCCGACTGTCGGCTCGTCATTTTTCATTACTACTACGTATCAACGAGACCGGCCGGGATGTCGAGAGGCGCGGAGGAGGCCGCGCGCCCTCACCCGATCAGCCGCGCCGCACGAGCGGGAACGGCAGCGTCTCGCGGATCGTCAGGCCGGTGAGGAACATGACGAGGCGGTCCACTCCGATGCCGAGCCCTCCGGTGGGCGGCATCGCGTACTCCAGGGCGTCGAGGAAGTCCTCGTCGAGTTCCATCGCCTCCGGGTCGCCGCCCGCGGCCAGCAGCGACTGGGCGGTGAGCCGGCGCCGCTGCTCGACGGGGTCGGTCAGCTCCGAGTAGGCGGTGCCCAGCTCGGTCCCGAAGGCGACGAGGTCCCAGCGCTCGGCCAGGCGCGGATCGCGCCGGTGCTGCCGGGTCAGCGGGGAGACGTCGGTCGGGAAGTCCTTGTAGAAGGTGGGCAGGGTGGTCTTCTCCTCGACGAGCCGCTCGTACATCTCCAGGACGACGTCGCCGCGGGTGTCGGCGGGGGTGTGGGGCACCCCGGCGAGGTCGCACAGCCGGCGCAGCACGTCTTCAGGGGTGTCGGCGTCGACGGCTTCGCCGAGGGCCTCGCTGACCGCGCCGTACAGGGTCTTGACGGGCCAGGTGCCGGAGATGTCGTGGACGGCGAGCTTGCCGTCGGGGCCGGTCTTGTGGGCGATCGGCGAGCCGAAGGCGGCGGTGGCGGCGCCCTGGATGAGCTCGCGGGTCAGGTCGAGCATCACGTCGTAGTCGGCGAAGGCCTGGTAGGCCTCCAGCATCGTGAACTCGGGATTGTGCTTGTAGGAGACGCCTTCGTTGCGGAAGGTGCGGCCCATCTCGAAGACCTTCTCCATGCCGCCGACGCACAGCCGCTTGAGGTACAGCTCGGGTGCGATGCGCAGGTACAGGTCGAGGTCGTAGGCGTTGATGTGGGTCCGGAAGGGGCGGGCGTTGGCGCCGCCGTGGATCTGCTGGAGCATCGGGGTCTCGACCTCCAGGAAGCCGCGCTCCAGCAGGCCGTGCCGCAGGGCCTGCACGGCGGTCGAGCGGGCCCGTACGACGTCGCGGGCCTCGGGGCTGGCGACGAGGTCGAGGTAGCGGCGGCGGACGCGGGCCTCGGGGTCGGCGAGGCCCTTGCGCTTGTCGGGCAGGGGGCGCAGGCACTTGCCGGTCAGCTGCCAGGACTCCACGAGGAGCGAGGGCTCGCCGGACTTGCTCGCCCCCATGCGGCCGGTGGCGGTGACGTGGTCGCCGAAGTCGACCTGCGAGGTGAAGGAGTCGAGGACCGCGGGGCCGCTCTCGTCCCGGGTGAGCATCAGCTGGATGTCGCCGGACCAGTCCCGCAGGACGGCGAAGACGACACCGCCGAGGTCGCGGACGACCATGATCCGCCCGGCGAGGGTGGCGGGGCCGCCGCCGCGGGCCCCGGGCGGCAGGCCGGGGTGGGCGGCCGGCAGCTCGGACGCGGTGTGGGTGCGGGCGGGGATGCCGACGGGGTAGGGGTCGACGCCGTCGGCGCGCAGCCGGTCGAGCTTGGCGTGGCGGACGCGGACCTGCTCGGGCAGCCGCTCCACCGGGAGGGCCGGGTCTCCCGGCCCGCCGGCCGCGTCCAGGCCGAGGGCGTCGAGCGGGGGCAGCAGCGCGGTGTTCGCGGGGGCGGTGACGCCCTTGGGGTGGCCGTTGCCCCACAGCTTGCGCAGGCTGGGCACGGAGACGAAGCCCTCGGCGATGCCGGAGGCCAGGCTGACCCGGGCGAGCGAGCCGGCGTCCTGGTAGCAGAGGAACCGCGGGTACCACTCGGGGCCGTACTTGACGTTCGAGCGGTAGAGGGCCTCCAGCTGCCACCAGCGGGAGAAGAACAGCAGCAGCCGGCGCCAGAGCTTCAGGACGGGGCCGGCGCCGATCCGGCCGCCCTCCTCGAAGGCGGAGCGGAAGACGGCGAAGTTCAGCGAGATCCGGCGCACGCCCAGGCCGGGGGCGGCGGCGCACAGCTGGGCGACCATGAACTCCATGACGCCGTTGGGGGCGTTGCGGTCGCGGCGCATCAGGTCGAGGGAGATGCCGTCCCTGCCCCAGGGGACGAAGGACAGCAGGGCGATGAGCTCGCCGTCGGCGTCGAAGGCCTCGACGAGCAGGCAGTCGCCGTCGGCGGGGTCGCCGAGCCGGTCGAGGGCCATGGAGAAGCCGCGTTCGGTCTCGGTGTCGCGCCAGGTGTCGGCGCGGTCGATGATGCGCTGCATCTCCTCGTCGGAGAGGGCGGAGTGGCGGCGGATGGAGGTGGTCGCCCCCGCGCGGCGGACGCGGCTCACGGCCTGGCGGGTGACGCGCATGTCGCGGCCGTCGAGGTCGAAGTGGGCGACGTGCAGGATGGCCTCGTCGCCGAGCTGGAGGGCGCTGAGCCCGGACCGGGCGTAGGCGGTGGCGCCGTCCTCGGAGGCGCCCATGACGGCGGGCTGCCAGCCGTGGCGGCGGGCGACGGCGAGCCAGGCGTCGATGGCCGGGGTCCAGGCCGCCGGGTCGCCCACCGGGTCGCCGCTGGCGAGGCAGACGCCGGCCTCGACGCGGTAGGTGACGCAGGCCCTGCCGTTGGGGGCGAAGACCACGGCCTTGTCGCGGCGGGTGGCGAAGTAGCCGAGGGAGTCGGAGCGGCCGTACGCGCCGAGCAGCGCGCGGATGCGGGGCTCTTCGTCGCCGTGGAGGGCGGCGGTCATGCGCTGGGAGCGGAAGAGGGTGGCCGCGGCGCCCAGCAGGGCGAGCGCGCCGAACAGGCCGAGCAGGAAGGACAGGGGCCGCGGCGGCCGGCCGTCGAACTCGCGGGCCGAGAACAGGCCGCCGAAGACCTGCTTGGCGGCCCAGTCCAGCCACTGGCCGCGGGGCAGGGTGCCGGGGAACAGCGCGACGAGCGCCCAGCCGAGGAGGACGGCGGCGAGCAGGCCGAGCCCGAGGACGAGCAGGGCCCGCCAGAACGCCCCGGGGCGGGAGGCGGCGTAGAACTCGCTGCGGGCTGCGGTCAGCAGCGCCAGTGCGGCGACGGCGACGACGAGGGAGGGGCCGCCGATCCAGTACCAGCCGTCCGCGACGAGCAGGACGTCGACGAGGACCAGCAGGACCAGGTAGGCGACGACGATCCACCAGGCGACCTTCTTGCGGGTGCCGAGCGCGGCGGCGAGGAGGAAGAGGAAGACCGCGTAGGCGAGGTTCTCGCTGACGGGGACCACGTAGTCGTCGAGGAAGCGGACGACGTGCCGCAGCAGGTACCGCAGCGTCGGCGAGAGCGCCAGGACGGCGCAGAACAGGCCGAGGGCGCCGAAGAACGCGGCGAACCCGTCGGGCACCCGGTTCAGGAAGCGGTTCCGGGTCCCCCGGGTCTGCTCCGTCGTGGCACTCATGGTTCGCACTCTAGGGAGCCCGGCCGCGGTCCGCGCGGCGAGCGGCAGGTCCCCCGGGAGGGTGACGGGCGGGGAGCGGGCCCGTCCCGGCCCGGGGGCGGACCGGTCGGCGGCCCGGTCAGCGGCCCATGGTGAGGCCGTGTGCGGCGGCGCCGCGGCTCAGGACCGCCTCGCTGACGGTGTCGCGGGCGCGGCGGTGGCCGGCGTCGCCGGGGTCCTCGGCGAGGGCGGCCGGCAGGTTGACGACCTTCCCGGCGGACAGGTCCATCATCTGGGGGACGAACTCGGCCTTGGCGACCTGCCAGCGGCCGCCCGCGGCGGCCGGCGGGGCGAAAGTGAAGCGGGCGAGAGACCCGTAGTTGCCGCGCAGGTCCCGGTCGCCGGAGTGGTTGAACATCTCGCCTGCGACCTGGTCGCCCATGCCGTAGACGATCCAGGTGCCGTTGACCTTCTCGTAGGCCTGCGGGACGTGGGCGTGGGTGCCGAGGATCAGGTCGATGTCGGGGCGGCCGCCGGTCCGGGAGGCCGTGAGGTCCCTGCCGAGGGAGAGCTGCCGCTCGTCCGGCGCGGTCTGCCACTCGGTGCCCCAGTGCAGGCTGACCAGGACGACGTCGGCGCCGGCCTTCCGGGCCGCCCGCGCGTCCGCGATGATCTTGTCCTTCTCCATGAGGTTGACCGCCCACGGCCTGCCCTCGGGCATCGGGTACCCGTTGGTGTCGTAGGTGTAGGCGAGGTGGGCCACCTTGGCCGTGCCCGCCGTGTAGAGGGTCGGTGCGGCCGCCTCGGCGGCCGTGCGGGCCGATCCGGCGTGGCGCAGTCCGACCCGGTCGAAGCGGTCGAGGGTGCGCGCCACTCCGTCGGCTCCGGCGTCGAGGGTGTGGTTCGAGGCGGTCGAGCAGCCGTCGTAGCCGGCGTCCTTGAGGCCGTCGGCGACCTCGGGCGGGGACTGGAAGGCGGGGTAGCCGGTGAACGGGCCGCCGTCGGGGCCGTAGACGGTCTCCATGTGGCACAGCGCGAGGTCGGCGGCGGAGACGAGCGGCTTGACGTGGGAGAACATCGGCCGGAAGTCGTGGCCGGGTCCGTCGGCGTCGGCCGCGGCCTGCTTGATGACCGAGTCGTGGGGCAGGACGTCGCCGCTCGCGACGAGCGTGAAGCCGCGGGCGGGGGCCGCGGCCGGGCCGGGGGGGGGGGGCGGGG
>NZ_RPSE01000260.1:0-8892 GCF_003949955.1 Streptomyces sp. WAC05292 | reverse complement strand
CCCGAACTGGCCCGGCGTCTGACGGCGGCCCCCGTGCGCGCCTCCGCCCGGGGGCCGCCGTCAGACGCCGGGCCAGTTCGGGCGCCGCTTCTCGTTGAACGCCGCGACCCCCTCGGCCCGGTCGCCGGAGAAGGCAACCGTCCGCCAGGCCGCGTCCTCGATCTCCAGGCCGGCCGCCAGGTCCATGCCGTGGCCCAGCCGCAGCGCCCGCTTCGCGGCGCGCAGACCCACCGGGGAGTTCGCCGCCATCCGGCCCGCCAGCTCCAGTGCCTCCTCGCGCGCCCGGCCCGCCGGGACGAGGGAGTCCACCAGGCCCAGCGAGAGCGCCTCGGCGGCCTCCACCCGGCGCGCCGTGAAGATCAGCTCCGCGGCCCGGGCCGCGCCGACGCGCCGGGGCAGCAACTGGGTGCCGCCGCCGCCCGGGATCACGCCGACGGACACCTCGGGCAGGCCGACCACGGCCGTCTCGTCCGCCACGATCACGTCACAGGCCAGGGCCAGCTCGAAGCCTCCCCCGAGCGCGAAGCCGTGGACCGCGGCGATCGTCGGCATGGGCAGCTCCAGCACGCCCCCGTACGCGCCGCGCGTGGTCGGCCGCTGCCGCACCAGCTCGGCGTCGGAGAGGGAGTTGCGCTCCTTGAGGTCGGCGCCGACGCAGAAGGCCCGCTCGGCGGCCGAGGTGAGGACGACGACGCGGGCGGAGGGGTCGGCCGACAGCTCGGCGCAGGCCGCGCCGATCGCGCGCGCCATGGCGGTCGAGACCGCGTTCATCGCCTTCGGGCGGTCCAGGACCAGCTCCACGACCCCGTCGCCGCCGTGCCGACGTACCGATACGAACTCCGACTCCACCGACACAGGGACCCTCCCGGTTAACGAACGTTACCCGGGGATCTTAGGCTTCCGCCGCGTCAGCGACCAGGGCTCCACGACGCCCAGGCCGCGCACCGGCCGCTGCCACATCGGCTGGAGCGCGAAGCGGTACGAGCCGCCGCCGAGCTCGGCCTCGGCCTCCTTCTCCGAGACGGGTGCGGCGCCCGTGCGGCCCAGCTCCTCCGCCATCGCGCCGTCGACCAGGACGGCGTCCTTCGGCGCTATGGAGGTGAGCCGGCTGGCGAGGTTCACCGTCGTCCCGAAGACGTCGCCCATGCGCGTCGTGACCGTGCCGAAGGCGATGCCGACGCGCAGCTCGGGCATCTGCCGGTCGGCTTCCATGGTCTCGACCAGCCGCAGCGCGATCTCGGCGGCCGTCGCCGCGTCGTCGGCGACGTACAGCACCTCGTCGCCGAGGGTCTTGATGAGCCGGCCGCCGTGCGCGGCGACCAGGTCCGCGGAGGTGGTCTCGAAGGACTCGACGAGCTCGCCGAGCTGCTCCTCCTCCAGGCGGCGGGTGAGCCGGGTGAAGCCGACGAGGTCGGCGAAGCCGACGGCCAGGCGCCGGTCGACCATCTCCTCGTCGTCCGCGGCCTGGACGACGCGGCCGGTGGCGGCCGCGAGCTGCCGCCGCCACACGTAGACGAGGAACTCCTCCAGCTCCGGCAGGAGCAGCTCGACCAGCGGGTACGTGACCTCCGTGCGGGTCATGCCCGGCTCGGGGGGCTCGGTGAGCCCCTCCAGGAAGGAGTCGATCTGCCATTCGGCCAGCCGGGCGGTGGTCTGCCCGGTGGAACGGGCCACCTGGACGGCCATCGGCTCGCTCAGCAGCCCGGCCTCGACGAGGCCGGCGAGCCGGCGCAGCGCCAGGACGTCCGCCTCGGTCAGGGCGCGCGCCTGCCCGATGTCGGCGAAGCCCATCGCCCGCCAGAAGCGGGAGGCGAGCTCCATCGAGACGCCGGCGCTGCGGGCGGCCTGGAACGGCGTGTACCGGCGCTCCGCGCCGAGGATCAGCTGCTCCAGCCGGATGGCGAGCGGGTCGGCCGTGGGCTGGGCGGTGTGGTCGACCTCGTGGTGGGGAGTGTGCCGGTCGCGTCCGATCGGGGTGCCCGGGCCGGGGCCGCCGTGGCCCGGGGAGGACGCGCCGGACGAAGGGTCGTCGACGGTCAAGGGCCGCCTCCTGTCCATTTCCGTGCGCACTGCCCTGCCGAACCGGTGATCGCCGGGAGACCCGCCGATCGCCTAAACCATACGGCAGGTGTGCCGTAGCTCACTCCCCACTCCCGTCACCTCCGGCGGCAGCGGGGCCGCGGGCTCAGCCCGCGGGCCTCAGGTGCACCACGTCCCCGGCCCCCACGGCCTCGCGGGAGCCGTCCGCGGTGCGCAGGACGAGCCGCCCTTCCGCGTCCACCGCTTCGGCCGTTCCGGTGAGCGAGCGCCCGCCGGGCAGCTCGGCCCGCACCTCGCGGCCGAGGGTGGCGCAGCGGGCGGCGTACGCCTCCAGCAGGCCGGAGGCGGCCGGGTCGCCGGCGTGGGCGCGCCAGTCGGCGTACGAGTGCTCCAGGGAGCGCAGCACGGCCTTCAGCAGCGGCTCGCGGTCGGTGACGGCGGCCTTGGCCAGCAGCAGCGAGCCGGCCTCGGGCACGGGCAGCTCCTCGCGGGTCAGGCTGACGTTGAGGCCGACGCCGATGACGACGCCGTCGGCGGTCCGCTCGGCCAGGATCCCGGCGGCCTTGCGCTCCTGGCCGTCGACGGCGACCAGCAGGTCGTTGGGCCATTTGAGGGAGGTGTCCACGCCGGCGGTCCGCTCCAGGGCGTCCACGGCGGCCACGCCGGCCAGGAGCGTCAGCCAGCCCCAGCGCTCCTGCGGGACGGCCGGGCCCGGCTTGAGCAGGACGGAGAAGAACAGCCCGGACCGGGCGGGCGCCACCCAGCTGCGGTCCAGGCGGCCCCGGCCGGCGGTCTGCTCCTCGGCGACGAGGACGGCGCCCTCGGGCAGGCCGCCGGCGCGGGCCGCGAGGTCGGTGTTGGTGGAGCCGGTACGGGGGACGACCTCCACGGAGGTCCACAGGCCTCCGCCGGCGGTCAGGGCGCGCCGGAGTGCGGCGGTGTTCAGCGGCGGCCGGTCGAGGCTCGACCAGCGGTCGGACGGGGCCCCGGAGGAAGCCCCGCCTGGGGCATCGGATGGCGTCATGCAACCCAGATTAGGTGTGTCAAACGCCGCACTGCCGAGCGCCATGCCCGCCGATACGCTACGCACCAGTAGCCAGCAGTAGTCATTCAATTGACCAGGCAGTTGACACCACACAGGGAGCCGCGACCCCGATGTCACAACCGTCCGAGCCGATCGACATCCACACCACCGCGGGCAAGATCGCGGACCTGCAGCGCCGTATCGACGAGGCCACCCACGCCGGCTCCGCCCGGGCCGTGGAGAAGCAGCACGCCAAGGGCAAACTGACGGCCCGCGAGCGGATCGCCCTGCTGCTGGACGAGGGCTCCTTCGTCGAGCTGGACGAGTTCGCCCGGCACCGGTCGACCAACTTCGGCCTGGAGAGGACCCGCCCGTACGGCGACGGCGTCGTCACGGGCTACGGCACGGTCGACGGCCGCCCCGTCGCCGTTTTCTCGCAGGACTTCACGGTCTTCGGCGGCGCCCTCGGCGAGGTCTACGGCCAGAAGATCATCAAGGTGATGGACTTCGCGCTGAAGACGGGCTGCCCCGTCGTCGGCATCAACGACTCCGGCGGCGCCCGCATCCAGGAGGGCGTCAGCGCGCTCGGCATGTACGGCGAGATCTTCCGCCGCAACGTGCACGCGTCGGGCGTCGTCCCGCAGATCAGCCTGGTCGTCGGGCCGTGCGCCGGCGGCGCCGTGTACTCGCCGGCCATCACCGACTTCACGGTGATGGTCGACCAGACCTCGCACATGTTCATCACCGGCCCGGACGTCATCAAGACGGTCACCGGCGAGGACGTCGGCTTCGAGGAGCTCGGCGGCGCCCGCACCCACAACTCCACCTCGGGTGTGGCCCACCACATGGCGGGCGACGAGAAGGACGCGATCGAGTACGTCAAGTCGCTGCTGTCCTACCTGCCGTCGAACAACCTCTCGGAGCCGCCGGCCTTCCCGGAGGAGGCCGACACCGCGGTCTCGGAGACGGACCTCGAACTGGACGTGCTGATCCCGGACAGCGCGAACCAGCCGTACGACATGCACACCGTCATCGAGCACGTCCTCGACGAGGGCGAGTTCCTGGAGACGCAGTCGCTGTTCGCGCCGAACATCCTGACCGGCTTCGGCCGCGTCGAGGGGCACCCCGTCGGCATCGTCGCCAACCAGCCGATGCAGTTCGCCGGCTGCCTCGACATCGACGCCTCCGAGAAGGCCGCCCGCTTCGTGCGGACCTGCGACGCCTTCAACATCCCGGTGCTGACGTTCGTCGACGTGCCGGGCTTCCTGCCGGGCACCGACCAGGAGTACAACGGCATCATCCGGCGCGGCGCGAAGCTGATCTACGCGTACGCCGAGGCCACCGTCCCCCTGATCACGGTCATCACCCGCAAGGCCTTCGGCGGCGCCTACGACGTCATGGGCTCCAAGCACCTCGGCGCGGACCTGAACATCGCCTGGCCCACCGCCCAAATCGCGGTCATGGGCGCCCAGGGCGCCGTCAACATCCTGCACCGCCGCACCCTCGCCGAGGCCGAGGCCGCCGGGGAGGACGTCGAAGCGGTCCGGGCCCGGCTGATCGGCGAGTACGAGGACACCCTCCTCAACCCGTACACCGCCGCCGAGCGCGGCTACGTCGACGCGGTGGCGATGCCGTCGGAGACGCGGGCGCACATCGTGAAGGGGCTGCGCCAGCTCCGCACCAAGCGGGAGTCGCTGCCGCCGAAGAAGCACGGCAACATCCCCCTCTAGCCTCCAGGAGGTAACGCTGTGGTGATCAAGGTCGTCAAGGGGAACCCGACGCCGGAGGAGCTGGCCGCCGCACTGGCGGTGGTCCAGGCGCGCGCGGCGGCGCTGGCGTCGGCGCCGTCCGAGGCGCCCCGGGCAGCCGACGCCTGGTCAGCGCCCGACCGGGTGGCGCGGCGCACCCTGCCGCACCCCGGTCCGGGGGCCTGGGCCCGCACCTACTGGCCCGGGCGGGGCTGAGAGACGGCGTGAAGCGGAGGCGGCGCCTGAGTACCCGTACTCAGGCGCCGCACCGGTCCGCGGGTCCACGATCGGTACATGCTGTGGTCTGACCCGGAGAACGAGCCGCCCGAGGACATGCGCGACGCGCAGGCGATGGTCCGCCGGATGACCGTCGTGGTCGTCCTCGCCATGGCGGTCGTCGTGTACGTGCTGGGCGTGGGCCACTAGACCGGCGCGGCACCCGGCGGGCCGCGCCTACGATGGCGGGCATGACTGCTGCCCGGACCCTCGTCCTCGCCTCCGCCTCGCCCGCCCGGCTGAACCTGCTGCGGCAGGCCGGACTCTCCCCGCACGTCATCGTCAGCAACTTCGACGAGGACAGCCTGCGCGCGGACTCCCCGGCGGAGCTGGCGCTCGCCCTGGCCGAGGCCAAGGCGGCCGTCGTGGCCGCCCTGGAGGAGGCCGCGGGCTCGCTGGTGATCGGCTGCGACTCGGTGCTGGAGCTGGACGGCGAGGCGCTGGGCAAGCCGGAGGACGCCGAGGACGCCACCGCACGCTGGAAGGCGATGCGCGGCCGGTCCGGTGTCCTGCGCACGGGTCACTGCGTGGTCGACACGGCGAGCGGGCGCGCGGTCTCCGCCACCGCGTCGACGACGGTCCGCTTCGGCGAGCCGACGGACGCGGAGGTGGCGGCGTACGTGGCGAGCGGCGAGCCGCTGCACGTCGCGGGGGCGTTCACCCTGGACGGGCTGTCGGCGCCGTTCATCGAGGGCATCGACGGCGACCCGGGGAACGTCATCGGGCTGTCGCTGCCGCTGCTGCGCTCCCTGCTGGGCGAACTGGGCGTGTCGATCACCGACTTGTGGGCGTAGCCCCCTCGCCGGGCAGGCCGTCCGCCCCGCCGCGCCCGCGGGCCGTGTACTGCGTGAGGACGTGGACGAGCAGGCACAGGGCCAGCATCAGCACGGCGAAGGCGCCCCAGCCGACCAGGCCCACGGCGAGCGCGCCGAGCACGGCGTGGGTGACGGCGGCGCAGACGAGCACGACGCGGGCGAACCGCCCGGGGGCGCGGTCGCGGACGGCGGCCGCGGCGAGCAGGGCGGCGCACAGCAGGAGGAAGCCGGCGGTGCCGGCCCCCATCGCGTAAGTCGTCATGACCATGACATCCGGATCCATGCCGGCGATGGACATCGACTGGCTCTGCGTCGTCCGCCCCAGCACGAAGTGGACCAGCGCCAGCACCAGCGCCTCGGCCGCGAGCACGACGGCGCCCAGACCCGCCGCGAGCCTGCGCAGCACCACGTCCACGACCCCCACCCCTTCCTGCGGAAACGGACCGCGGGCCCGTTCGACGCCTGGAGGCTACTAACGGGTAAACGTACGGACAAGGGGTGTGCACGGCCCGCTTGCGGAACGCCCCGCGGACGGCACCCGCGCAAAGAATCTGTGGGCCGTTCGTAGGGAATCGACAAAGAATCGCCGGGGCCCGCTGACCGGGCGGACAGAGACCGTGGCTACCTGACGGGGTTACTGTGCAGTCGGGGATCCCCCTGACCTGGGGCACCACTTGGACTTTCCTCGATCGAGGCGGACTCGAATCACACTCCGTGTGGGCAAGGTCACCTCTAGGAGAGGGTCGTAAGGCCGTGTGGGCAGTCCCTAAACTCAGCTTGTTTCAAGGAGGGAGCCATCGTGCGCAAGGTGCTCATCGCCAACCGTGGCGAAATCGCTGTCCGCGTTGCTCGGGCCTGCCGGGATGCCGGGATCGCGAGCGTAGCCGTCTACGCCGATCCGGACCGGGACGCCCTGCACGTCCGCGCGGCCGACGAAGCTTTCGCGTTGGGCGGTGACACCCCGGCCGCGAGCTACCTGGACATCTCCAAGGTCCTCCAGGCGGCCGCCGACTCCGGCGCCGACGCCATCCACCCCGGATACGGCTTCCTGTCCGAGAACGCCGAATTCGCGCAGGCCGTCCTCGACGCGGGCCTGACCTGGATCGGCCCGCCGCCGCAGGCCATCCGCGACCTCGGCGACAAGGTCGCCGCCCGCCACATCGCGCAGCGCGCCGGCGCCCCGCTGGTCGCCGGCACCCCGGACCCGGTGTCGGGTGCCGAGGAGGTCGTCGCCTTCGCCAAGGAGCACGGCCTGCCGATCGCGATCAAGGCGGCCTTCGGCGGCGGCGGCCGCGGCCTGAAGGTCGCCCGCACGCTCGAAGAGGTCCCGGAGCTCTACGACTCCGCCGTCCGCGAGGCGGTCGCCGCCTTCGGCCGCGGCGAGTGCTTCGTCGAGCGCTACCTCGACAAGCCGCGCCACGTCGAGACCCAGTGCCTCGCCGACAGCCACGGCAACGTCGTCGTCGTCTCCACCCGCGACTGCTCGCTCCAGCGCCGCCACCAGAAGCTCGTCGAGGAGGCCCCCGCGCCGTTCCTCTCCGAGGAGCAGAACGCCGAGCTGTACCGCGCCTCCAAGGCCATCCTGAAGGAAGCCGGCTACGTCGGCGCCGGCACCGTCGAGTTCCTCGTCGGCGTCGACGGGACGATCTCCTTCCTGGAGGTCAACACCCGCCTCCAGGTGGAGCACCCGGTCACCGAGGAGGTCGCCGGCATCGACCTCGTGCGCGAGATGTTCCGCATCGCCGACGGCGAGGAACTCGGGTACGGCGACCCGGTCCTGCGCGGCCACTCCTTCGAGTTCCGCATCAACGGCGAGGACCCGGGCCGGAACTTCCTGCCCGCGCCCGGCACCGTCACCAAGTTCAACGCGCCGACCGGACCCGGCGTCCGCCTGGACGCGGGCGTCGAGTCCGGGTCGGTCATCGGCCCCGCCTGGGACTCCCTGCTCGCCAAGCTGATCGTGACCGGCGCGACCCGCGAGCAGGCGCTGCAGCGCGCGGCGCGGGCACTCGCCGAGTTCGAGGTCGAGGGCATGGCCACGGCCATCCCGTTCCACCGCGCGGTCGTCGCCGACCCGGCGTTCGCCCCGACGGACGGCACCCCGTTCAAGGTCCACACCCGCTGGATCGAGACCGAGTTCGTCAACGAGATCCCCGCGTTCGCGGCCCCCGCGGCCGACGAGGCCGAGGACGAGCCCGGCCGCGAGACGGTCGTCGTCGAGGTCGGAGGCAAGCGGCTGGAGGTCTCCCTCCCGTCGTCCCTCGGCATGACCCTGGCCCGCACGGCCGCGGCGGGCGGCGCCAAGCCGAAGCGCCGCGCGGCGAAGAAGTCCGGCCCGGCGGCCTCCGGCGACACCCTGGCGTCCCCGATGCAGGGCACCATCGTCAAGGTGGCCGTCGAGGAGGGCCAGCAGGTCAACGAGGGCGACCTGGTCGTCGTCCTGGAGGCGATGAAGATGGAGCAGCCGCTGAACGCGCACCGCTCCGGCACCATCGTCGGCCTGACGGCCGAGGTCGGCGCATCGCTGACCTCCGGTGCGACGATCTGCGAGATCAAGGACTGACACGCCCCACCCCGAACGCCGGCGAGCTCCCCGGAGCCGCCGGCGTTCGCACACCCCGACACCCCCTCCGGGCCGCAGCCCGCCCGCGACACCGCCCCCGGCCCGGCGACTCCGCGCGGCCCAAACCGGGCCCCCGGTGACGCCGCGCGGCCCGAGCCCGAGTCGGTAAGACCCGTACGGCCCGAGGCGGGTCGGTAAGACCCGTACGGCCCGAGGCGGGTCGGTGAGGCCCGTGCGGCCCGAGGCCGGGTCGGTGACGCCGTGCGGAGAACCACAGGCACGGCCGGACGCGGGCCGGGATCCGGAGCCTTGGCGGAATGGCCGCCCGCGGCGCGGAGCCGTCCCCCTCCCCGCCCCTTCCCGAAACCGGGCTCCGCCCGGCCCCGTTGCGGGGGCCCGGCCCCCGCAACGGGGCCGGGCGGAGCC
>NZ_RPSE01000025.1:0-35509 GCF_003949955.1 Streptomyces sp. WAC05292 | reverse complement strand
CGGCAGCAGTACGCCCCCACGGCCTGACGGCCCCGCAGCCGGCCCGGGGCGCGGGAGGGTGCGCCCCGGGCCGGCTGCGGGGCCGTCAGGCCGTGGGGGCGTACTGCTGCCGGGAGGTGACGTCGTACCGGTTCGGAGCCACCACGTGGCCGAGGACGTGCGTCGGAACGAAGTCGTAGTGGCAGTAGTTGTCCCAGGCACTTCCCGGCCAGAACACACGTGCCATCGGCTGAGCGCCGTACGGGCTGTAGTAGAGCTCCAGCACCACGCCCGTGGCGTAGGGGCCGCACACCCCGTTCTTCTCCTGGTTGACGGTGTCGCCGACGGCGAACCCGAACGCGTCGCGCTCCCGGGCGACGGCGGCGGGGTCGGTGAGCCGCATCGCCGTCTCGGTGATCCGGCCGTTGGCCCAGTAGCCCGCCCACTCGACGGTGAACGCGCCGTCTTCCACGGCCGTGATGATGCCGCGCTGGATCAGCGGGCGGGCCGTGCCGACCGAGTCGCGCCGGTCGGCGTGCATGGGGTCGTAGATGAAGGCGCGTTCCACGTGGTCGCCGAGGCGGTACCCGTCGAGCCGGTTGGCGTAGGTCTCGGCGGGGATGTACTCGCGGGGGATGACCAGGGCGGTTTCCCAGGTGTCCCAGTGGGGCGTCTGGCCGTCCAGGGCCACGGCGCCGTTGACCGTGACGGGGAGGGCGGGGAAGCACGCAACGCTCTGCATGAGGGTGTCGAGCCGGTTCGGGTTCAGGGCCCGCTCGTGCGATCCGAGCACCCAGTCTCCGGGGCGTACCTCGGTGATGGGGCAGAGGCGGGCCGCGCCCATGTCGGAGCCGGCCGGGGGCATGGCGTACAGGGAGTCGTCGGGGCGGGCGGTGACGATCAGCGGGTAGAACGTCGCGTCGATGACGGGCACAGCGGTGCCTTTCGGTCGGGTTCGGAGCGTTGGCGTTGGGTTCGGTTGCTCGTGCCGCCCAACAAGAAAAACTGTACACCATGTCCACGGAAGGGGGTAGGGGTCCACGGAACACCGACCCCCTTCCGCGCCCGGGGTGTTCCCAGTGGGAACAGCGGCCCGGCGGCCGGGATCAGGGGTGGGTGCGGCGCCAATCGGCGTCGTAGGCGGCCACCAGACCGGCGAACTCCGGATCACCGGGCTTGACCCACAGGTCCCGCAGCAACGTCCGCCCGTCCGGCAAGTCGCCCTCCACCTCCCCGTCGGGCCCCAGCCATCCGAACGGCGGTCGGTTGGCCACGCGGACGCACAGCGCGAGCACGTCACCCGCACCGTCGCACTCCGGCGGCACGTCGACCCCGCACACGCGGTTGCCCATCGTGGCGCAGTCCCAGCAGGGTTCGTCCTCTTCACACCCGTCGGCCCCGGCCGGGGCGGCGAGCGTGGCCGTGGCGGCGGGGCGCGGCACCGGGCCGGCTGAGCGCACGGCACCGACGGATGCGGCGGCCATGAGCAGCAGCAGGGCGAGCAGACCGGCCGCGACGGCGGCGGCGGAAACGCGGTCAAGGAAGCGGCGAAGCATCGGAAGTCTCCGTTCGGGGCGGGGCGCGACACGGTGGGCCGCGCCCCGGGGTGGGCGGACTACAGGTGGCCGACGGTGCGGATCTGCTCGCACATGTCGATGGCGCGGGCGCGGGCTTCCTCGTAGGACGTGGCGCGCGGGGCGAGCACGCGCATCCCGGACTCGGGCAGGCCGCTGGACCGCCACATGTCCATCTGGGCCCAGGCGTGGCCGCGCGGGTTCCGGCACAGCTCACGCCGGACGTCGGACGGGTCGAGCGGCCGGTCCGCGCACCGGGTACACGGGTCGCCGAGCCGCCAGAATCCGTTGCCGCCACGGAACGAGCCGTCCTCGTTCAAGGACACCGCGATGAAGTACCGGCCGACGAGTCCGGCCAGCGTGCCGACGGGCAACACCCGGGGCCTGTTCACGGCGTAGGGGAACGTGCTGCGGACGCGGGCGGTGCACTGGGAGCGGCCGGTGGAGCAGCAGGCGCAGAGCATGAAGGGGCCTTCCAGGGAGTGAGCAGGGGGCGGCCGGTGAAGGGGGAGGGTGACCGGCCGCCCGACCGGCAGGGGGCGTAGCGCGGCGGCTACGCGGCGGGGACGTACTCGGCGGTGCGCTTGTACTTGCGGGCCCCGGCGATCAGCGCGGGGTCGGTCGCGCGGTAGATGTTGACCTTGATCCACCGGCCCTCGGGGTAGCCCTTGACGGGCTTGGTGCGCTTGCGGGTCTTGCGCGGCTCATGGCCGTAGTTCGCGGCGCGGTACTCGCTGACGATGTACTTCCCGGCCCACGACCCGAAGCGGTTGATGTCCTGCTCCTCCATCCCGAGGCCGGCGAGGAAGTCGCTCACCTTGACGCGGGTGGCGGCGTCGCGGTGCGCCCGGTTCTCGGCGCGGCGGGTGCGGAGCACGGTGGCGGCGGCGCGGCGGCGGGCGCGGCGGGTGGCGGCAGCAGACACGGAGGTCCCCTTTGGGTTCGGAGCGTTGGTCGGCCGTCCGGGTTGCTCGTCCCGTCGGCCGGTGTGATCACCACTCTACATGCCCCAGACCCAAAACTGTCAACCATGTCCATTCATTGGAAGCGGTAGCCCCTTAAGAGGGCCGTACAGACGTGGGTGAAGGTCCGGGGGTTGACGCATCGCCGTGGACATGGTGTACAGTTCAACTCGTTGGACGGCACGAGCAGCCGAACCCAACGCCAACGCTCCGAACCCAACCCCGAGGGGACACCCATGTCCGCGATCATGTCGAAGACGACCGACCCGCACGTGTACGTCACCGTCCAGCAGCGCCCCGACGGCCGGATCACCGGAATCTCCCTCGGCAACGAGATCCCCGACCGCGAAGACACCTGGATCGCCAACCCCCGCACCACCGTGTGGGCCGCCCCGCTCCCCGCCGAGCGCGACGAGGACGGCAACGTCACCACGGCCAAGGTCCTCGACCTGGCGATCAGCCCCCACTACCGGTTCGGCAACGGCCTGGAGTGGAGCAACGGCGAGCGCGAGCGGCACGCGTTCGAGGCCGACAAGACCAACGAGCGCGCGTTCCTCCGCACCGTCGAAGCGCACCTCCTGCGGGCCGGCTACCTGGACGTCAGCACCGGCATGGTCGGCTGCCAGCACTACGGCCTGAGCCTGCCGTCCGGCGAGAGTTTCACCGCCTACCAGGCGCACGACGGCTGGTACATGGCCTTCGAAGACGTCTGCTCGACGGACGGCCGGTACGAGTACCCCGACCCCATCGCGCCCCGCGGGGCCTCCGCCCGCCGCGTCGCCTCCGCCATCCTCGCCATGCTCCTCGATGTCGGCGGGTTCGAGCTCGACAACACCCCGCTGCTCGACCGGGCCCGTATCCGGTACTCCCTGTGGCGCCTCACCCCCAACTGGGCCAACTTCAAGTACCGCACCCGCCAGCGCATCGCGGCCTACCGCTACCGGATCAACCGGTACCGCCGCCGCATCACCGTCCGCACCCGCTGACCCCGGGCGGGGCGCGCCCATCCCCCCGGCGCGCCCCAGCCGGCCCGGTGCCTCGCGCCCCGTACTGCGCCCGCAACCCCTCCGGCGGACGCAGTACGGCGCACGGAACACCGGCCCGTGAGACCCCGCGCCCGCGCGCGTGCGTAGAACGGTCTCATCAGTTCCACGGATGTTCCTTTTCGCAGGTCACAGCGTTGCCCTCCGGTCTCATGACGGACCGCGTACGCGTCCCTGCCCGCGCCGTCTGGCGCCTCTCCTTCCCATCGCTCCCCTTGGAGTTCCTGTGCCCCTGACCCCTGCCGACTTCCGCCGCTGCTCGCCCGCCGAAGCCACGTTCGTCGCCTACCTGAAGACCGTGTTCCCCCCGTCGGACCTCATCCCCGGCAGGGAGAACCCGCACCCGGTGTCCGGTGCGCTGCTGCGCGCCCGGTTGATCAACGCCCTTGAGTGCGGTGGCGCCGTCGCGCTGGACGAACTGACGGGGGAGATCGCCTTCACGTACGCGGACAGCTCGTTCCCGGGCTACGTGGAGACCGCCGTCCCGCTGACCAACCCGCATCCACTGTGCGGGACGTGCGGCCAGTGGGAGCGCGAGCACGGCAACCCGAACCCGACCGCCTGCGACCGCTTCGACGTGACCCCCCGGCCCGGCACGGCGGACAACCCGCTCTGCCTCGCCGAGGACTGCGGCGGCTACCCGCGCACCCACCACGGCCGCCCGTACGCCGTTGCCTGCTCCCACTTCGAGAGCTAGCCCGCTCACGTACCGATAGCCGCGCAGCCGGCCCGGGGTCTCCCGTCCCGCCCCGGGCCCGCTCCCTCCCGTTCCGCCGCCTCCCGCACCCGGCCGTGCCCATCCGTCACGGCCCCGCGCAGGGCGCGCCGTAACCGTGCCCCGCGAGCCATCCTTCGCCCGCCTTTGCTCACCTACCTGGAGTACCCGTGCCCCTGATCCCGCCGTCCGTGCTTCCCCTCGTTCCCTCCTCGTTCGCCGCGGGGGACCGCGTCCAGTACGGGCCCTGCTTCGCGGAACGCCTGCCGTCCGACCAGTGGGCCTGCGTGGAGTGCCCGAACTCGCACCGCTACACCGACGCCGAGATACGGCAGCTGTTCGTGGACCCGGTGAGCCTGGAGCTCATGGGCGTCCCGCTGTTCTCCCCGGCCCACGTCTCGGCGGACGCCCCGCTGCCCGGACGCCCGGTCGCCAAGGGTGAGCGCCCCTACGAGCAGGACCGCCCGTACCTGATGTGCGGGTCCTCCGGGCACGCCGAGTACATGGGGGCCATCAGCTCGGGAGAGGAAGGCCCCTGGGGCGCCACGCAGGCCGCGCTCACGTCCCAGAGCCGCGCGGGCGGCGAAGAGTTCGAGCTGTCGCTGACCGAGACCGGGACCGTGTACCTCCGACTGATCGGCACGGCCGTGACGTACGCCTACGTCCCGGCGGAGTACCCGAGCGCCGAGGAGTCCGCCGACATCCTCTCCTTCGCCGTGGTGCGCGCCGCGTTCCCCACCGATCTGGTCGTCATCGACCTGGCCTGACCGGACCTGGCGGGGCGTACCGCCCTGGTGCGCCCCGCCGGCCGCCGCCCGTCTTCCCCATCCTCTGGAGTGACACCGTCGTGACCACCGCCGCCGCCATCGACACCCGGGCCCTTCTGCGGACACTGAGGGCCGCCGTGCGGGCCGTAGAAGCCTCCCCTGGACCCGACACCCTGACTCGACTGTCCACGGCTCTCCTGGCGCTCCCCGGTGAGCGGCTGGGCGGGTTCGTTGAGGACCGGCTGCACACCGTGCTCGCCAACGTCGAGCGGGCCGAGGAGAACCAGCTGTTCCCCCGCATCGACAACATGCTCCACACCGTCCGGGACCAGGCATCCATGCAGCCCAGTTGGACACCGAAGTACGCGGGGGAGATGACGCCCAAGGTGATCCGGCTCCTGGCTGTCTGCCATGAGCAGCAGGCCGACATGGAGGAAGCGGAACACCGACCGTGGGCGCGGGCGGCGGCGGCCGGTACGCGGCTCCTGAACATCCTTCTGCGGCGGACCGATCAGCGGCCGGCCGTGCGTCAGCTCGTCGCGGCGGCCGAGACGTTCGCCGACCGCCTCAGGTGGGCCGTCGCCTTCACCGGGACCGTCCAGTCGGCGGCTCTCGGTGAGGCCCTGGCACGACAGCTTGGCCTGTTCGTCATCGGGCCGCGCGACCACCGCCCCTCGGAGGAGTGGGTCCGTCGCATCGGGCACGTCGCCTACCGGTTCACCGTGATCCCTCCGAAGACGCACCCGGACTATCCCCACGGCCGGGTGGACGTACGCCGCACCGGTTCGCACGAGGTCGAGCACTCCTTCGGGCTCACCACCCGTACCGGCCCCGCCGTCCTGGATCGCCTCCCGGACTCCCTGTGACCCACCCGGCGGGGCGCCAACCGGGCGTCCCCGCCGGCCATCTACCCACCGCACCCCCTGGAGACCACCATGACCACCCTGCCCTTGATCACCGGAGCCGAGTCGCTTTACCCGCTCATCACCGCCGGGCAGGCCGCCGTCCGCGCCGCCGAGAGCCACGGCACCCCCGAGGCGCTGGCCGCCGTCGACAAGGCCCTGTGCGAGCTGCCGGTGAACTTCCTGGACGCTCCCGCTGAGGAGACCCTTCACGGGGCGCTGCGCACGCTCACGCTCGTCGACGAGGACGCGGAGGAGTGGAAGCTCCTGGCCGACGTCGAGCACACCGTGTCCCTGCTCCTCCACCACGGTCCGACGGTGCCCGTGGAGCAGGACCCCGCCGTCAAGTCCGTGGTGAAGCTGGCCGGCGTGTGCCTGGCCAAGTCCGACGACGACGAGCCGCTGTCGGCCAGAGCGTGGGAACGCGCCTACTGGGCGGCCGTCGAGGCGCTGGCCCTGGTCGTGCGCGCCGTCCGCGGAGAAGAGGTCGGTGGCGCGGTCCAGTTTGACCGGAGGATGACGGCGTTCCTGACCGCCGTCCGCCGCGCGATCCCGTACCGGGCACTGTGCGAGACGCGCCGCGCTCTGTTCGAGGCCGCGAGCTCCTACGGGCTGTTCGCCATAGAGATGCGCCAGCCCGTGCCGACCGGCCGTTGGGATTGGGCGCGCCGCATCAAGAACGCGGTGTACCGCTTCGAGCTCGTACCGCCGCTGGTGCAGGACGCTCCGTACCCGTACGGCTCGGTCGCCGTGCAGCGGCTGAACGAGGACGGTATGGCGGGCCCGGTGCGCTACTTCCCGCTCGGCCCCGACGAGGAGCGCCGCCGCGCCGTCTCCGAGGCGCTGTTCCGCATCTGACCCGCCCACCGACCGGGGGCGTGCCGACCGCGCGCCCCCGCCCCGTCCAGGAGACATCCCCGTGCGTTCCATCCCCCGCGTATTCGCCTTCTACGTCCCCCGCAGTGCCGACGACGCCCATCGTCGCCTGATCGACGCTCCGCCCTCGTACGGCGTCGACTGGGCGCCGCCCGCCGGCGCGGACCTCCAGTGGGGCGACCAGATCGTGTTCGGCAGCACGAGCATGAACAGCCGTGTCGCGCCCGGCGGCTGGTCAACCGCCGCCATCCGCTTCCGCGTGTTCTCCGTGTCGGCGTTCCCCACCGAGGAGTCCCGGGCCGGTGCGGTGTCCATCGTCGGCGGCCACGACGACTTCGAGGCGCCCGGCAATGAGCTGGGGGAGCTGGCCGAAGAACTGCGGCTCTCCGCCAATCAGCGGTCCCTCCGCCCCCTGCACGTTCCCGCCTGGCTCCGGTTCGTCCTGCGCTGACCTGGGACGGCCCGGGGCTCCACCGTCCCGGGCCGTCCAGCCCGCTGCTCCCTTCCCTCGGCCGTGCCCGTCACGGCCGTGCGCAGGGCGCACCGCGCCCGTCCCGACTACACGAGGTATCCCATGCAGCTCCCGCCGTTCCCCATCAGCTCCCGCTTCGACAGCCACCGTCACCCCGACGGCCTCGGAGACCAGTGGAGCGAGCACATGCGCTTGCTCGGCGACCGCCTCTTCTACTTCCAGCACGGTTCGACCGTGGAGGGGTGGAGCACCGTCCGCGCCTACGAGCGCGTGCCCGGGGCGTTCGTTGCTGTACCCGGCACGGACCACGAGCCGGGGATGGGGCCCGCCTGGCGGCTCATCCACGAGTGGTCCCTCCTCCCGTAGCCCGTACCTCCCTTCCCTCTCACCTTCTGGAGTTCCTGTGTCTGCTGCTGCTCTGACCCTCCCGGCCACCGCGCCGGCTCTGTTCCCCCCGCCCGCCGTACCCGCTCAGTTCCGGGACGGCGACCGCTACTCGTGGCCCGCCACCGGCGACCTGTGGCACCGCCTCGGCGGCCACTGGCGCCCCGTGCCGGACGGCGGTACGGGTTGGTTCACCGACCAGGAGGTACGGCACGCACTGACCCGGGCCGTCGCCGCCTGGGACGCCGGGCACCGGTTCGAGCCCGCCGCACCGGGCCCGCTCCTCCCCGGCCGGCGGCTGAGCGGCGAGACGGGCGTCTGGGGTCTTGGGCTCGGCGCGTACTCGGCCGCGGCGCAGTACGTCCGGTCTCAAGAGCGACTCGTGCCCGTCCGGGACCTGGTGGCCGCGTACGACGAGGACGGGGCCTACGACGTCCCGGCCACCATCACCCCGGCCGCCATGCTCGACGTCGTCGGCACCATCCTCGCGGAGCACGACCGGGCCCACGCCTCCTACAGCGACGGCCGGCTGTACGTCCGGTACGAGCGGCAGGGCGAACACCCGTGGGACCGCCCGGTGATCTGCCTGCACGTGTTCGTGCTGTCCGGGGCGGAGGCGTAGCCGTGTCGAACGTGAAGGAGCGCGGCAGGCTCGGGGACATCCTCCTGCGCGAGTTCGGCGAGCTCGCCGACGCGCTGACGGAGGCCGGTTACGACTGGACCGCCGTGTGGTACTGCGAGTCCTGGCCGTCGGCCAGCCGGCTGCGGTGGCTGCACGGCCGGTTCCTCCTCGCCCGCGAGATGGCCGCCGCCGTCGGAGTCCACATCCCCGACGAGGAGATCACGCAGCAGCACCGCGAGCGCCTGGAGTACCTCCGGCTGTTCCCCGACGGCCCGCCGAGCCTCACCGATCAGTGACCGCAGCGGGCCCGGTCCGCCGCGGCCCGCCCCCCATCCTCCCTTCGACCACAGGAGAAACCGTGACCACCACAAACCCCGTCAGCGCCCCCCGGTCCGTCGCTCTGGCCGCCCGGATCACCACACTCCTCGCCGACCAGTTCGCCGAGCACATCCCCGGACAGCAGGACGGATTCCGCGTCGAGTCGCTCGACCACCAGGAGCCGCGCCGGATGTTCGTCCGCTGGTACGGCGGGGAGCGCACCAAGCCGCACTGGGGCAACGGGCCCGAACTCGGCGTCGAGGGCACCTACTCCGACATCCGGCAGGCCCTCCGCCGGGCCGGGTACGCGGTGGCGAAGACCCAGGACCGGCTGGAGGTCTTCGTGAACGACCGCCCCGCGGACACCAGCGGCCCCCGGTACACGGTCGTCCGCAGCGACGTCCCCGTCATGCAGGCGTGGTTGGTCCTCGACACGTGGACCCGCGTGCCCGTGTGGGCGTCGGACAGCGAGCACGACGCCCACGGGGAGGCCCACGAGTTCGAGAACGACCACGTGCTGGCCGATGCCCGCCTGGCCGTCGCCCCCTGGCTGCTGCCCTACCTGGACCGGGCGAACGACCTGCTCGGCGACGGCGTCCAGTGGCTGCGCCAGGAGGTCCACGACAGCCACGACTACGGCCGGATCGTCCAGCACGACCGTCTCGACGCCCTGGTCGACGTGGCCAACGCTCTGCGGGACGGGTACGACGTCGTGCAGGAGGGCCGCCGGGTGGCGTATGCCACGGCCTACCCGGGCCGGGCGCACTGGCCGCTGACGTACCGGGTCCAGTGGGTGCCGAAGGCGACCGCGCCGGCGGTCGGGTACTTCCCGGACGCCGAGTGGAAGCGTGGTCCCGACGTTGACGCGGCGATCAAGGTCCTCATCGACGGCGGGATACAGCCTGTGGTCTACGGGGAGTCGGTGGGGCACGGCTTCATGTGCGAGCAGGACGGGTTCATGGTGTCCGGGGCCGACCTGGGCGACCCGTCGGTCCCCGGGGTCCACATCAGCGCGATGGGCCAGGCGGCCGACGTGAAGCGCGCCCCGGAGGTGCTGCGGGACGCCGGGTGGACCTTCCGCAACAGGGAGGCGGACTGGCCGGGCGACTGGACCGCGTTCCCGCCCGCGGCCGGCTGATCCGTCTGTTCCCACTGGGAACACCCCGGGGGTGGTGGGGCCGGAAGGTGCCGGCCCCCTACCCCCCGAGAATGGACATGGTGTACAGTTTTTCTTGTTGGGCGACACGAGCAAGCCGCTCCAACACCAACGCTCCCCAACCGAAAGGCACCCCTGTGCCCACCCGCACGAGCATCGACTTCACCGCCTCCGCCGTCCTGAACGCCGCCCGCACCCGCCTCGGAGCCGGCTGGAAGACCTACCACCCCCACAACGGCAAGATCGGCGGCTCCCTGCGCTCCAACCGCGGCCACCGCGTCGAGGTCCTCGGTGCGCAGAACGGCTTCCTGTTCACCGTCGGCCTGCTGCCGGACGGCACCCGCCTGGAAGTCGCCGCCGTCCCCGCCGAGCCGACCGCCGACGCCTTCGGTGCCGCCCTCGCCCACGTCATCGCGAGCAAGATCGTCCCGGCCCACGACGCACGGTGCATCGCCCGTACCCACCTCCGTAAGGTGCACGCCGTCCTGCGACACACCCCGCACGAGCCCTTGACCATCTGGGACTTCGGCCGCGCTTCCACGTCCTGGCGCCTGCCGGACGGCGCCCGCGCCGAGCACAGGACGCAGCCGCGCCCCGCGTGCTCCAGCGACCCCACTCCCGGCGGCCCCGGCGCCGAGTCCGTGGTGCGCTTCACCAACCTCACGGTCGAGCAGGCGCGAACGGTCCTTCGCGCCATCAACACCGACAACCGCGACCCCCGCCGCCGCCTGCCGGTGGAAGGCTCCTTCGCCAACCTGATGAAGGACGCCGCCCCGGGCCTGCGCCCCATCGACACCGCCACCTACGGACAGTGGGGCCGCCAGACGGTCTCCCTGTGCGTCGAGGACGTGGTGACGGTCCAGTTCGTCAGCCGCTTCCGGGCCGTCAACGTCACCGTGTTCGGCTCGCTCGACAACCAGCTGCGCGCCATCGCCGCGCTGTAACCCCCCGGCCGCCGCGTAACCCCCGTGCGCGGCGGCCGGGCACCCCACCCACGACCTTCGGCGGCCGGCCGTACCCGGTCCGGTTCCGCCTGCCCCAGTCCGGAGAACCCCATGACCACACCCAGCGTCCTCGCCCACCTGCCCACCGCAGGCCGTCGCCAGGCGCAGCGCTCCATACGCCTCTCGCAGCTCACCAGGGCCGTCGAGACTGCCCGGCAGCAGCACGACGATGCCCGCGCGGCCGTTCACCGCCTCAACCAGCACCTCGACCGCACCCGCACCGCCGTGGAGAGGTCGAACCGCTACCTCGCCCTGTACCCCTTCGCGCCGGAAAGGCAGGAAGAGCACTCGCGGCTCGGCGCGGAGCTGGCCGGACTCGAAGCCGCTCAGCGGGAGGCCGCGGCGCTCAGTGCCGCCGCCAGCGTCGCCTACGAGTCGGCGCGGCTGGAACTGGCGTGGCTGGACCGGCCGCACGCCGCCGGGCCCGACGCGGGCCGCGCGGAGGCGTTCAGCCTCCGGGACAACGCGGTGAACGCCGCGGGCTACACCGTGACGGTGCTCAGCCCCCCGTTGGAGCAGGGCGCCCCGTGGCGCAGGACGGACTACGGCGTCGTGCGCCGGTCCCGCGCCCGGTCCATCCTCGCGGCCTGGGCCGAGCAGCCGCACACACACCTGCTGCGCGACGCCCACGGCCGGCTGTTCGTGGCGCGCACCTCGGCCAGGTTGGAGCTGGAGCCCACCGACATCGCGCCCCCGTCCACCGAGGGCGAGGCCCTGCGCGCCTCCCTCGCTGTCTACGGCTTCGCGGCGTACGACGACGACGAGCGCGGCTTCACCTGGCTCGTCGTGCCCATCGCCCCCGGGGCCGCGGAGGACGACGCCCGCACCGGGTTGCACTTCCGCGTGTCCTCCGGGGACCGCGCCAACCGGCCGGCATCTGCCCACGACGAGCCGTGGGGCGCCTCCCTCTACGACGGCGACGACTACGTGGCCACCCTGGACGCCGCCCCGGCCGGAGCGCCCCTCGCGGAGGACTGCGCGCACATCGCCCGCGCCATCGCGGCCCACTCGGACACCCTCCGCTCCCAGCAGTAGCCCAGCCCGCCGCCCTGCCCGTGCCCGGCACCGGACAGGCGGCCCTGGGCCCCGAACCCACCGTTCCAGCACCGAAGGTCACCCATGTCCAGCTTGAGCAGCATGCCGCCGTCCGCCGCCGAGATCGTCACGGCGGTGAACGCCGCAGGCGCCGCCGCCTTCTTCGACCACGAGGAGGAGCTCCTCTTCGCGCACCCCCGGCACGTTCCCGAGGAGCGGGCCCTCGACGGCGCGCACATCCTGGTCGACTACAAGTCGTTCGACCCCGACCAGCCGTACGCCGACCGCGCGTGGTTCGAGGCCACCGAGTGGGTGCCGGACGGCGGAATCGACTTTCA
Source organism: Streptomyces sp. WAC05292 (assembly GCF_003949955.1). NCBI lineage: Bacteria > Bacillati > Actinomycetota > Actinomycetes > Kitasatosporales > Streptomycetaceae > Streptomyces > Streptomyces sp. WAC05292. Next base: position 23,362 of record NZ_RPSE01000025.1, on the reverse strand, counting down.
CCGGCAGGCCACCATCTACACCACGAGCGGGTGGCAGCCCTTCGCCGCCGAAGCCGCGCGTTGCGCCGAGGCCGTGGCCGAGTGGCTGGCTGCCCCAGGCGTCACGGCCGGCACCGTACTCCGCGCCGCGCTCGCCGAGTACGGCATTACCCCGGGCGACGGGCTCTCCGTCACCTACGGCACGCACAGCGACAGATTCGACGTGCCCGTGGCGTTCTCCCGCGGCGCGTACGGCCTCCTCACCCTCGCCGACCGCGACGGCTCCCTCCGGCATCTGCCGGGCGCGCACACGGGCTGGAGCATCCTCCTGCACGACGAGCGGGGCGAGCCCGTCGGCGATCCGGTCTACATCACGGGGAACGGCGACACGGCGATCGACTGCGCTGCTGACTCCGCCGCCGCGGCGGCGCTGGTCGCCGACTGGCTGACGGCGCCGGTCTCCCGTCACTGCGACTGCTACGCCCAGGAACGCCACTTCCAGCGGCATGACCCCGAGTGCAACCGGTACGCCGGCCCCCGCGCCGTACGGAGCGCGGCATGACCGCGGGGGCGCAGTGCGCCGTGCACCGTGTGGCGGACCACCGCGGCGCGCACACCGCTGCCCTGCCTCTGCCGCCGTGCCGGGGCGGGACGGAGTTCGGCGTCTGGGAGGAGGGGGCAGGCGGGTTCGTCTACGCTGCCGACTGCGCTACCGAGGCCGGGAACTGGGCCGTCGACCTCTTCACCGAGGACCCCGAGGCGGAGCTGACCGTCCGAGCGATCTGCCGGGACCACGCCGAGCAGCCCGCCGACGTCTGCGAGGAGTGCTACGGCGACGCGGGCGATTCGCCGTGATCACCCGCCTGGAGACGTGGTGGAACGTCGGAGTGGACAGCTTCGCCGAGGACAACGGCTACGCCGTGTCCGAGGCCCCGCGGGAGCTGATCGAGTACGTCACCGCGTCCGTCACCGACATCAAGGCCCTGGACGAGGCGGAGGGCTGGGCGTACGACGGCGGCCTTACCCGGCTCCAGGTCCGCGCCGGGCGGGTGCACATGGCGCTCGCCTGGCGCCTGGAAGTGGACCGCGCCGCGTGGGCGGCCATCCGGGGCCTCGACCCGCGGGCCAGCGTCCGGCACGACTTCGCCGAACACATCGCCCGAGAGCTGATCGGCCTCCCCTCGGTGTGCGAGACGGACGCGGCAATGACCGCCCGGTTCGCCACCGGCCGCGGCCTGGTCCGCCGCACCTGGACGTGGCAGGACCGGCACCCCCACGCAAAGGCCGACGGGCCCCCCATCCACCTCCCGGCCGCTCCTGGACGGGCGCGCCGAGAGACCGCACGATGATCCAGCCGGGCGGAGGCGAGCAGCACCTGACTGGGCATGGAGGAGGCCGGGGCCGGCGCCGTCGTGGCCTTGAGCCTCCGACGGACGACGCTGCGGGACATTGCTGCGGCGACGGGGGCGCCGAGCATCCGCGTGAAGGCGCTCCTCGCCGAAAGCCGGAAGGGCTCGACGTCTCCCGCGGACTTCGATACCCGTTCCGTCTCCGAAGCCGTCGATGTCGCGGGAGAATGCGACGACACCGAGAGGACCTCGCCTTGATCACCGTCACCTTGCACTTCCCCAACGCGGACTTCGAGGACATCCAGCTGCCCGCCGTCCCGTCGAAGGGCGACACCTTCTTCTGGTACGAGAAGCCCTCCGAGTCGCACTCTATGTGGACCGTGTCGTCTGTCGACTGGAGCGTCAACCGATACGGGCGGGGCCCGGGAACGGTCGGGATCGTCCTGGACCCGGCCGACGAGGCGGCCCACGAGGTGTTGCAGCAGTACGACGACGAGCGCCTTGCTGAGGCCCATGCTCGTGCCGCCCAGAAGCGCAGCGGCGACGGGCCAACGTCGCCGGCGTGAGTACGATCTGAGAGCCGATGCTGCCCGCCGCCCGGCGGAATGCAGACGAGGGGCCCCAGGGTTCGTGTGAACCCTGGGGCCCCTCGTCGTGCTGGTGGCCCGACCTCACCCCCGTGGGGGCCGGGCCACCTGTACTAGCGGCGCCTGCTCACCCTGCGAGCGCCGGGGCCTTCGGCGCCGTAGGCAGAACCGGCGCGAGGAGCTTCGCCACAGCGATGAGCGTCCGCTCGGAGAGGTAGGGGCCGAGGATCTGGATCGACATCGGCAGGCCCTCGGCGGTCTTGCCGACCGGCATGACGAGGGAGGGCAGACCCACGGGGCTGGCGAGGGTGATCCAGGCCGTCTGCTCGAAGTACCCGCGCTTCGCCCCGTCGACCGTGATGAAGCGCTGCGGCACCGGGACGGCCGTCTGGTCGAGCACGGCGGCAGTCGGCGCGGCCGGCGTGATCAGGATGTCGTGTTCGGTGAAGTAGGACGCCCACTGTGCGCGGAGCTTCTGGCGGGCCTCGTCGGCCTGGAGCCAGTCGCGGTGACGCATCGTCCGCGAGTGCAGGTACAGGCCGCTCGGGTCGCCTGCCGGGATCTTGTCGGCGGCCTCGATGTCGGCGGCGAACGCGGCGTCCGGGGCGGTGGCGCTCGCTGTGGCGTACATCAGGCGCTGGAACAGCTTGTCGCTCTCGGCGAAGTCCGTTGGCCTGGTGGAGTCATCGACCTGGGCGCCGGCCTGCCGGACGGCGTTGACGACCTGGTCCAGGAGCCCGCGGGTGGCGGTGTCCACCCGGCAGTAGTCGTCATCGGCCCAGACACCGACGCGGTACTGGGTGAGGCACGTCTTCGTCGCGGCGGGGAGGTTGATCCGCCAGGCTGCGGCGTCGGCCGGGGCCGGTGCGGCGAGCACGCCCAGGAGGACGTCGAGGTCGTTGGCCGTTCGGGCGATCGGGCCGAGGGTGAGCATGTCGCTGCTGGTCGCCCAGCCGGGCGGGCGGGGGATGTGGCCGCGGGTGGGCACGATCGGGATGGCGCCGCGGGAGGTGCGCAGGGCGTAGACGCCGCAATATGCGGCGGGGAGCCGGAGCGAACCAGCGAGGTCGGAACCGACTTCGAGCGAGGTGAGGCCGGCGGCGACGGCTGCGGCCGGGCCGCCCGACGATCCGCCTGCGGTGCGGTCGTCCGCGAAGGGGTTCTTCGTCTTGCCGAAGATCGGGTTGCTGGTCTGGATGTCCTGGCACATGGTCGGCACGTTGGTCTTGCCGATGATGATGGCGCCGGCGGCGCGCAGGAGCGCCACCACGTCTGCGTCGGTTTCCGGGACGTGGTTGGTGAGGTCCGGGGAGCCGCTGGTGGTGCGCATCCCCTTGACTTCGAGGGCGTCCTTGACCGTGATGGGCAGGCCGTGGAGGGGGCCGAGGGGGCGGCCGGTCTGCGCCAGGTGCTGGTCGGCCCTGTCCGCGGCAGCGCGGGCGCCGTCCGTGTCCAGGGTGACCACGGCGTTGAGGGCCGGGTTGGTCTTGGCGTGGTGGGCCAAGAGCTTGTCGAGCAGGGCGCGGCTCGATATCTGGCGGTTGCGCAGGGCGGCGAGCTGCTGGTGAGCGGGGGCGAGGTGCAGGGCGCTAGCGGGGACTGCGGCGGCGAGGCTTTCGCCCTCGGCCGCGGCGGCCGGGCGGGTCAGGCCGAGGGCGCCGGCGACGGCCGCGGAGGCGGCGAGGACGGTGCGGCGGGACATCACGTACGTACTCCAGAAGTGGTGCTCGGGGTGGGAAGTGCGGGAGGAGTCTCCGGCGGCGGCGCAGAGAAGTACGAAGCGACACGCAGGAGGTGTTTGACTTCGTCCTCGACCGTGGTCAGATCGAGCTGCGCGTCCGCGTAGTCGGACGGTGCCGCAACGGGCTTGTCCTGCTGCCGCAGGACGATCGCGTGCCGGATCTGGTCGGCGGTGATGGCCGCGGTCAGTTCGAGGCCGGCGAGTCCTTCACCGCGGCGCCGTGCTTCGGCTTCCGTGCGGGCGCCGGCCGCGAGGTAGCTGCGCAGGAAGTGCTGGCCGTCACGGATCTCGGTCCGACGGCGGATCAGCGCGTAGTCGGCGCTGCGGAGGCGGGCCAGCTCGCTGAGCTGCGGGTCGGGCTGCTCCAGGACGATGCTGGGGTCGGCGTGGTCCATGGCCTCCCACAGCTTCCGCAGCCGGGCGTACTGGTAGTGGCCGCGGGTCCAGTCCTTGGCGCTGGTGATGCGGGAGACGATGACGGGCAGGAAGAAGCCGACCTGCGTGAGGGTGGCGCCGATGTCGCCGCAGACCCAGGCCGTGGATTCGAGGCCGCGCACGTCGAGGCCGACGAGGTCGCCATAGATGCCACCGATGCGGATGGCGCTGTAGCCGAGGGTGACGATGGCGCCGACGGCCGTGGTGCGCAGGCCGGCGGCGATCCACTTGTTGGCCGAGGACTTGGCGTGCTTGAAGCACAGCCGGGCCAGGTAGAGCTCCGCGAAGGTGTACGTGCCGATGTAGAGGGTCAGGTACGCCTTGTAGATGGGGTCATGGGCGTAGTACAGGGAGAAGCCGACCGGGCGCTGAACGGCCGGAGTGAGCAGCGTGAACAGCACGGCGAGCCCGGCTATGACGGTGGCGGCGCCCAGGAGGAGGACTCGTGTGCGGTGTCGTGCCTTGTCGGGTGGGTGTGCCCAGTGGGCGAGCACGATGGCCTGGGAGACCAGCACGATGATCACGCAGGACTGCGCCAGGGGCACCGCGATGTTGGTGACGCCGAAGAGGCCGTCGATCCGAAGCCACACGGGGGTCAGGGAGATGGCGAAGCTGAGCGCCGAGGCGAGGAACGCGGAAGCGAGCGCCACGAGGGCTCTGTCGCGACGGTCCTTCTTCAGGTCCCGGAGCAGGAAGAGGAACCCCGTGGCCGCGATGATCAGGCACAGGGGGTGGAGGATGTCTTTCAAGGGGGTCCTACTCGTTCAGCGCAGCAGCGTGCGTGCGATCGGGTCGTCGCCGTCGGATGGGCCGGGGCGGGAGTTGACGTGCTTCAGGAGGAGCGAACCGAGGGTCTCGGCCTCGCGCTCCTCCGGCTCGGCGTAGCGGGTACGAGCCAGAAGCATCGCGATGACCTCGGGGTTGAGGTCGGGGACGAGTCCGCCGAGGGTGCCCACGAGTCCCCCGGCACCCTCGTGGCCGCGGAGGCGGTGGCCGAGCTCGTGGCCGATGATCCCGTCGGCGTGGGCCCGGCTGGTCGTCTCGTCGTAGAAGATGTAGTCCGTCGTCTCAGTGGCGAGCCACAGTCCGCACGGCGCGGAGGCGTCGAGGTGCGGGATCTCGTCACCGGCCACGGGCATGAGGACGATGGGGCGCCCGGTGTAGGTCTCCACGAACGGGACCAGCTCACGGACGCTGCTGACCGGAGGCAGTCCAAGTCCGTCGATGAAGTCGCGGCTGCGCTGGTGCATCTCCGCACGGGAGCGCCGCAGGTCCGCGGCAGCGGCCCGGTTGCGCTTGCGGCGCCACATGCGGTGTCCTTCCAAGTTCACGAGCAGAGGTCGGCCAAGACCAGTATCAAGACAGGATCTGCGGCTCGGAGGGCAGGCCCTCCATCTGCCGGGCCGCCTCGGCCATCTTGAGCAGGGCGTCCGTACTGGCCGGGGAGAGGCCGACCGCACGCATGGCCAGGTTCTGCACGCCCTTCTCCTTGAGCGCTTGGACCAACTGGAACTGCTCCACGATCGCGACGGTGCCGTCGTCCTCGGCGAAGAAGGCGGCCGGCACCCCGAAGAAGCGCGCGAAGAGGCGAGCCACCCGGATGCTCGGGTTCTTCTCGTCCTTCTTCCGCAGTTGGCCGATGTAAGCCTCGCTGAGCGTACCCATGCCGTACTCGGAGATCGTCTTCGCGACGTAGGCGTGGCTGAACTCGCCCGTCTTCGGGTTCGCCTTCTGCTCCGGCTCCTGGTCGGCGTCTGGTGCCGGCTGCGGTGGACGAAGCACGTCGAAGAGGTAGTTCAACCGGTCGGCAAACGAGGACCCGGGGCCCGGCACGGGGACCGATCCCCTCTCGCGGGCATGTCCTTGAGGCACTGTGCGTTGTCTCCTTGGTGGTCTAAACAATAGTTGACTATGCCACAGGCATCTGCCTACGTTCGGGACTAGAGACGAACTATTGTTTACGCATCGTGTGCGGGGGCACGTGAGCGCCGATCTCGGCTGCCATCCTTCGCCACGGCCAAATTCGCCTGCGGACGGGATGGAACAACACAGAGTGACCAGTTCATCGGAGCCGTCGGTTCCGCACAGCGCATGGGATGCGGAAGACACGCTGACCTTCCTGCCTCTCCCTCAGCAGCGGCCTGCCCTGCTCCCGGAGAAGCCCGCGCTGCCGACTGGCGTCACCGTCACCCACAGCAGCCGCTTCTCGGTACCCGCCTCCGGCGACGCCGCACTCAGCGCCCGTACCGTCGCGCGCAGCGTGCTCAAGCTCCTCCTCGGCGCCAGCGAGAACGCCGAGCGCACCACCAGGCGCGTCGAGACCTGCCTGGCTGAACTGGTCGCGGTCGCCTACACCCGCACCAGCGGGTCCTACCTCGTCTGCGAACTCGGCTCCGACAGCGAGCACGTCTTCGTCACGGTCGAACACCAGGAAGCCCTGCCGACCCGCGCGGACGAGACCACCATCGGCCTGAACCTCGTCAAGACGATCGCCGACGACTACGGCACCCACATCGTTTCGGGCGACTACCACACCTGGGCCGCGGTCCGCCGAGTCTGATCCTCAGGTGTTCCCGGTGGGAACACCCCGCCGTCACGACGCCTGTGCCGCCCACGCCGGCAACGGAACCGGCCTGTACGGGTCCTCGATGTCCCAGCCCTCCCAGTCCCGATCCGTGAGCTCACCCGTTACCGGGTCAACCACGCCTTCAGGGACCAGCCGAAGGCGCGTCTGGTCATGGCGCCGACCACGAGCCAGAGCCACCAGACGCATCCAGACGCGGTACATGAGCCGTTCCCCTTGGTGACGGGCCTTCCGGCGCGCCCCGGCGCCCCACGTCCCGCGCCTCTCCGCAGCCTTCTCCAGGGCCTCCTGGTTCCTCTCCACACCGGCGGGTCCAGCAACGTGCGGCGCCAGGTAGAAGAGCCCTTCCAGCTCGACCACGAAGCCGTCGTCCACGAGCAGGCCGAGCCGCCTGGAGACCGTAGTGCGGTGAAGACCCGTGGCTGCGGTCAGCTCCTTGGCGTCCTTCCCCTCAGCGACATCCAGCAACGTCAGCAACCGGGCTCCGCTGGTCCCGTGGCCGTACCGGTGGAAGGCGTCATGCCCCACCAGCTTCTCCAGGCCCCGACTGTCCGTGTGCACCACTGGGACAGGGCTCCTGCCCCCCCTGGTCTCTGCGGATGCTGGGTGTCCTGGTCCTGCACCGTTGTCCTCTACCCCCTCCGGGCAGCGAAGCACCCAGCGCGAGCTGTGGTCCGTCCCTGCCCCAGACGAGACCAGCCCGAGCCAGCCGGCCTCCTTCAGCCGGTCGTTGCTGCGGGCGGCGGTGTCCTTCGCGCAGCCCATCTCCTCGGCGAGCGTGCGTACGGAGAAGTCGTGCTCCAACCCACCGGCCTTCTCGCAACGGGCCAGGCGGACGGTCAGATTCTTCAGGTCGGTGTCGCCGCCGCCGCGGGCTGGCCAGGCCGAGCGCTCGACCGCCTGGCGGACTACGTCGATGGCCTCCCAGGCACTCTGCCGGCACGTGATCGCGGGTCGGGTCGCCACGAGGGCCCGCGCCTTGTCGAGCATCGCGGTCAGCTTGCCCTCGGCGTACTCGGTGCCCTTGCGGGCCCTCAGCCGCCGAGCCCACTTCCCCCCAGCGGTGGGGCTGTAGATGAGCGCGCGGTGGAAGTCTGCGGGGGCCCAGGCCCGGCCAGGCTGGGAGGCGCCGACGGCCAGCGCCATCGTCAGCTTGTACCCCTCGTCCGAGTCGTTCCCGCCGGCGTACCGGCGGTCGACGTCGCCTTCGAGGAGCAGGTCGCGCATCCGGGTGGACAGCCCCTTCGTGAGGGAGCCGTCGTCCTGGACGATGCGGCGACGATCCGGCGACGATTCACCGGCGATAGGGATTTGTCGGCGCGTCGGCGGGATGGACTGGCCGCGCGCAGGGACATGGGGCATCATGACTCCGTGCTCTTGGTGCCTCCGAGCGCACAAAAGGGCCCTCGGTAACGGGGGTTCAGGGATGAACCGGGTGAAACCGCACATAGGTGCGGGGAGCCAACGGGCCTATGCCAAGGCCCGAGTAACGAACTGGTCGAACACTCGACGCCACATCGAGCGGACGGCCTGGAGGACTGGATCAGAAGGGCCCACGCCACATGGGACCAACGTCACCGGACCTCCGTGCAGGGACTAGGTCACCAGGACCTCCACAGGGGGAGAGACGGACAGACGGGATGCCACGACCGACAGATGCGTAAGGCAGACCTCCGTCGAGGGGGACACAGCAAGACCACCAACGAACGCACCTAGGCCCACCGGAAGCCGGCGCACGACGCGCCGCCCGGTGGGCCTAACTGTTGTTGCGTGTTCCCGCCGCAGGACGGGTACATTGGTGCTCATCGAGACCGATCTCCATGTTGGTCTCCCGAGTGCCCCGCCGGGTGCTTCCGTTGCGAATCGGCGTCCAAACCCTCGCGATGGAAGCGGCGGGGCTTCTCTGGTTCTTATGGTCTTGTGTTCGTCGTTGCCCCAGGCGGCCGATGGCCTACACCCATGATCGGGACAGTAACTGTGGGGGACAGCCTAGACCGTCAAGTCCCCCCTGCGGGTGCATCTTCACGGGCGCGCCGCAGGAGCAGTGACGCGCCGTCACGTCGACCGTTTTCGCGTGTCGTACGCCTCGGATGCGATGGCGGCCTGGTACTCCGCCAACTCCTGGTCGCCGTGGTAGGCCACCGGGAACTGCTCACGGGTATCCCAGATCGCCCAGGGCAGTGGTGCGCCCTTGAAGAGCTGGCCGTCCTGCGGCCGGTACCGGGCCTCGTACCGCGGGCCGACCGGCAGGCCGACAGCGGGGCCGGCCAGCTCGAACAGATTCGTGATGCGCTGCTCGATGTCGGCGGCGGGCCGCCGCGGTTCGGCAACCGCGGGTACGTGCGCGGGAGTCGGCCAGGTGTTCGTGTCGATCCCGACCTCCTGGAGCTCGGGCACCGGAGTTCCCGTGCTGCGGGCGAGGAGGTACGTCGTCTGTTCCTCACGGGTGCCGACACGCCGTTCGCCGAGCGCCGCGTGAACCGCGATCAGCTCGTCGGTGATCTGCTGCTCCGCCTCCGCCTGGCCGTACTCGCGAGCGAGGCGCAGGCTGGCGAGCGTACGGGACCGCCACGCCGTGATCGGCTTCGTCTCCGTCATCCCGTCCCCCTTGAGTCGAACCGGCAGGCAAGTGGTCGACCGCCTGTCGGTGTTCCGCTGGTCTTGACTCGCGGGCCCCGATTGGGGTTGTACCTGGTCAGGAACCATCTGGCAGCTCGGTGTAGTAGATCTCCGTCAGGTCCCGGTTCGTCAGCGGCAGGCCGAAGCTGTCGAAGCCGACGAAGGCGTCGGGGTGATCCGGGTCGCTCGGCAGCAGGCCGAACCGGAAGCGAGACAGCGCTCCGCGGGCGACTTCCAGCCGGTTTCCGTCGATGCCCCGATCCCTGGCCAGGTCGGCGAAGGAGGCCCGGAGGGCGTCGTCGGTGCTCATCGTCCGCCGAGCGAAGGTCTCTCGGGCCTGGAAGATCTGATCCTCGACCTCCTCGTGGAAGAGGGGATCGAGTGCCTCTCGCCACCAGCCGGAGAGGTACAGCGCGATCAGGTCGACGTCGAGGTCGCTGCTCGGAGCCGCCGTCATGTGCGCTTCTTGGAGCTGCGGGTCGTTGCCCGCGGGCGCCGGCGCACGCGCATGAACTTCACGGTCCCGTCCTCCCGGCGCACCGTCAGCATCCCGCTGCGGCGGCCGGCGCGGAGGACGCGCTCAGCTTCCGCGTCCGGGACGCCGATCTGCTCCGCGCTCTGGCTGGCGCACAGCCAGGTTTCGAACGGCATCCGGTTGATCTGGTCTGCCAGGCGGGCATGCTGCATCGCCGCCACCCCCTTTGCGTTGGTTTGCGCCGGTTGCTCATCCCGGCTTGGGTTGCCCAGCCACCATAGTGCACACCACGTCCAGATGCCCACACTTCGTCACCGGGATGCATGACCGGTCGTTTTTCGGTCAGGAGTGCAGGGATGACGGGGTGTCGTACGTAACTGTTCGGTAACGAGGCGGTTCCCTCGGCTCCACCTTCAGGGTGCTGATGCGGCCGGTTCGCCCCAAGTTGTCCTCGCTAGAACCGTGATCAACCATAAGATCCCGCTTGAAAGCTCCTATTTGCCCCACTCGAATTGTTTTCGATCCTTCGTGCGAATTCGTTGTGGCGCGCTTGATCGCGACTGTCGGAAGATGGCGTTCCAGAGGCCGATCAAGACCGGAGCGATACGGTATGCCCCAGACGCCCAGCGCGAGCGAGACGCCGCCGTTCCACGGCGAGTTCGGGCATCCGTTGGAAGCTGCTGCTGCTCTGGCCGCGAAGGACCCGACCAACAAGGACGCTCTCGCGGAGCTGTTCGCCGAGATGTACGAGCCGGTCGTGCGCTTCATGCAGGCCCGCATCCAGGACCCGGCCACGGCCGAGGACTTGGCCCAAGAGGTCTTCGTCAAGGTCGTCCAGAAGATCGACGGCTACACCGGCGGCGGCATCTTCGCGTGGATCTGGACGATCGCGCGGAACGTCTACAACGACTACTTCCGCCCGATGAAGAACCGTGGATTCGAACAGCCGACGGGTGATTTCTGGCACCTCGAAGCCCCAAGCGCCGAGATGGGACCGGCCGAGATCGCCGAGTGGAGCGAGCTCCGGCGGGCCATCAGGGGCAAGCTGGACAAACTCCCCAGCGACCAGCACATGGTCCTCGCACTTCGGATTACCGCCGGGTACTCAACTTCCGAGACGTCGGAGATCATGGGCAAACCAGTGGGTACCATTCGGGTATTGCAATGCCGAGCGCTGGCCAAGCTCCGGAAGCTGATGCCCGAGAGTGACAGCAACCTGGCAACGTACCTGTTGTCCGCTTCCGACGCGCAGCGGCAACAGGATGTAATGGCCACAGCGCCGGTGATGCTGAGGGAGAGACACGATGCTGGGTCGATGGGATAGCGCCGTCGCAGAGCAGCTGGACCGCTGCCTGTCGGGCGACGCGGCACCAGAGGACCCCGCCATAGCGGGCATGGTCATGGCCGCCTCTGCCTTGAGGCCGCGCAGCCCCATCAGCGAGAGCGGCAGGCGGAGGGCCTTCGACGCCATGATGCGCGAGGCCGACCGTCGCGGTCGCACCCTTCACGCGGACCCCACCGAAGATCTCACGGACCCCGGCGTCCACGCCCGCGTCGCACAGGCCGGCACCGGCCTGGAGATCCGCGTGGCCGACATCGAGGCGATCGGCGACGACCGGCTCGAAGAGATCGCCGCGAAGCTCGCCGCCCGGTTCACCCAGAACGCGCCGGACCGCAACCAGTGACCCGCCTCCGCGCGGCACGTCACCTCTGAACCAGCACAGGCACCCCGTGACCCAGACCAACGAGCTGCGCATCCTCGAAGAGGACATGGGCGCGGACGCGATCACCTTCACCAACAACAACGAAGGTGTCACCTACCTGTTCATCCGACCCGGCCAGTCGTTCGAGTCCGCGGTCAAGGGCATCCTTCGGGTCTGCCCGGAGATGACCCTCCCTCGCGTCCAGGACCTCGTCCGCACGCACTGCCCGAACATCATCGAGATGAACGAGCGCCTGGGCAGCGACCAGAACGTTCCCCGCTTCGAAGCCGCTCCGGCCGCCGGCGTTGTCGCTCCGAACCCAGTACAGGCCACGGGTACGCACCGCCGACTTCGCGTTTCACGGTGGGCCCGAATAGCGGCGGTCGCCGTTCCCGCCGTCGCTGGCGGCGTGATGGTCGCGCAGCTGCTTCAGCCCTCTGGAACGGGCCCCGCTACCTCCGTGCTGCCGCCGGGGCCGTCGGCCAACCAAGAGGACAAGGCGCTCGCGGGTACCTACAAGGACCCGGAGTTCAAGAAGATCGCCGAGGGCGGGCGCATGACCTGCGATCCCATGGGTCCGTACGAGGCCAAGTGCGTAGACGCGGACGGCAAGGTCATGTTGAGCGAGGCGTCGGTCGGCACCAGCAGCGCCTTCACCTTCTCCTACGACTTCGAGAAGATCGGTTTCCGTATTTTCCCGGACGAGGAGGCGGCGGCGGCCTGGAGCGCCGAAGAGGGCAACCAGAACCTTTACCGGAACATCAGGCGGCACGGCCGCGTCGTTCTGTGGGGCACCGACGAGAAGCGGCTTGGCGCGTGGGAGCAGTCCCTCGTCCAGGACGCGACCGAGACCAGGAAGGCCCGGCACGCCGCCCTCATGGGCGGCCCCCGACCGGTGGTGTTCAGCCCCGCAGCCCTTCCTGACCGCCTTGCCTTCCTGGCGTTCGGCACCCTCGGCGTCACGGAAGAATCGGTTCGCCACGCTGTCCGGACGGACGACACCGGCTCCGTTCAGCTCCTCCGAGCGGTGGAGCTCGTCCTCGGCTATGCGCAGAGCAGCCCGAGCGGGATCGTGCCGTCAGGCCCCAACGACGCAGTCGCGATCGTCCTCGACGCCACCCACCATGAGGGCAAGGACTCGGTCACGGAGCCCGTCCACACAGGGGACGCGGCCCTCCGTCCGGCTCCCCCCGAGGTGGTGTTCCCCGCCACGACCCCGCCGCCCGCGGAAGTACCCACCCCGAAGCCCGAAGTGACGCCTCCGGCGCCGGAGACCCCCGGTGGCCCGACGACGCGGACCCCGGAGCCCAACCCCGAGGTGAAGCCGGACCCGGAGCCGGAGCAGCCCACCACGCCGGAGCCGGAGCCGGAGCCGAAGGACCCGGGCACGCCCGAGGCCAAGCCCGAGCCGGAGCCGGAGCCGAAGGACCCGGGCACGCCCGAGGCCAAGCCCGAGCCGGAGCTGCCGACCACGCCGGACCTGGACACGAAGCCGGGACCGGAAGAACCGCGCACGCCCGAGCCGGGCCCAGAGCAGACCGTCACACCCCAGCCGGAAACGCCTCCGGCCCCTCCCGTAGAGGAGGAGCCGGAGAGCGATGGGCCGTCCCTGGCCGCCCTGCCAAGTGCTGAGGCGGCCTAGAACGGCGGCTGCTGCTGACCGCCGGCGGCCCACGGGTCAGCAGCCCCGGGCGACGGCGTCGCCGCACGCTGCCCGGACACCTTCGTCACCTTCGCCGTGGCCCTGGACAGGGCGGGGCCGACCTCGTCCACGTCCAGCTCGAAGACCGTGCGCTTCACCCCCTCTCTGTCGTCGTAGACGCGCTGCTTGAGGCGTCCCTGGGCGATCACCCGCATGCCGCGCTGAAGCGACTCGGCCACGTTCTCCGCGGCCTGCCGCCATACCTGGCAGGACAGGAACAGGCTCTCGCCGTCCTTCCACTCGTTGGTCTGGCGGTCGAAGGTGCGCGGGGTGGACGCGATGCGGAACTTCGCGACGGCCGCCCCGGATGGGGTGAAGCGCAGCTCCGGGTCATCGACCAGGTTGCCGACGACGGTGATGACGGTCTCGCCTGCCACGGAGAGCCTTTCGAGTACGGGGCCCGCGGTCGCGCGAGCCACGGGTGGTCAGGAGAAGAGCAGCTTCCACGTCAGCGGGCCGGGCAGCCCGTCGGCGTCCCCGCGGAGCTCCGCGCGGGAGAGCTGGAAGTCGCGGCAGTTCTTCCGGTCGGCGTCCGACCACGTCGGGCCCGGCCCGCTGGTGTAGTGCCGGCCGAACCCCTTGCGGACGAGCTGCTGGCCGAGCAGCGTGATGTGGCCGTTGCTCTTGCCGGGGCCGAACTTGTCGCGGCCGGGGAACGGCGGGATCGGCTTCGGCTTGTCGCCGCCACCACCGCCACCACCGCCCCCGCCCGATCCGTCGCCGGTGCCGCCGCCGACCTTCTCCCGGGCCATGGAGAGCAGGGTGTCGAAGGCGATGTTGCCCGGGTCGCCGTGGTGGTTTTCCGGAACGTGCTGGTGGCCGCACCAGCCCTTGAAGGCGTTCCAGGTGGCGAAGCTCATGCGGGCCTTGGTGGCGCCGTACGAGGACGGGTAGGGCAGCCAGGTGCCCGGCCCCGACAGCGGGATGCCGTTGTTCTTGAACTGCCACGCCATGAAGGCCGCGAGGCTGTCGAGAGCCCACTCCGGGGCGTCGGGCCAGTAGATGTAGTCCACCCCGGCCTCTGCGCCGTTCCAGCTGTTCGCGTGCTTCGGGTCGCAGGTGCCGACCAGCTCGATCTGGATGACGTTCAGAGTGTTCGTCTCAACGCCGCCGGCCGCGTTCACCAGGGCTCGCGCGGACCGGTTGAACGGGTAGTGCTGGTAGAAGTCGAGGCGCTTGTTCGCGAAGTTCGGCTTCGCGGTGATGTTCGGAGCGCTGGCGCCGCCGTCGTAGTCCGGAAGGCTAGTGCCCTCCGTGGTGTGGATGACGCCGGCGTTCGGGTCGATCAGGTCGCCTTCGTACCGGCCCGCGTAGTCGTAGGCCCGGCTGGCGCCCGGGTAGTAGTTGACGGTCAAGGTGGTCCCTCCGGTGCTGATGAGCAAGGAGGGAGCACCGTGAGGGTTTGAGTCAGCTAGCGTCCCGGGCTCATTCGGCGTCGGGCACCTGGTCGTCCTCGTCGGGGTACTGGAGGGCGTGGAGCGTCTCCGCGAGGCGGGTGGCGAGGTCGGCGGCCGGGCCGGTGTGCTCGACGGCGACGGGGCCTCCGGCCGCGCCGGTCAGCTCTACCTCCAGGTGGTCTTCCTTGCCGTACTGGCGCCGGTGCTGCCGTTCGAGATACCAGGCGGCTGCCCTCCAGTCCGGGGGCGTGGTGACCGTCTCTTCCAGCACCTTGCCGGAGTGCGGGTCGAAGGTTCGGTGGGTGGTGACGATGCCGCCGCGCGCTGCCCGCCGGATGTCGAGAGCGGCGGCCAGGGCAGCCGCGGCACGGGCTCGTTCGACCTTCTCGAAGAACTCAACGAACCTGTCGAGCTCAGGGTCCGCCTCCTTGCCGGCCGCGCGGTCCACGGCTTCGGTGCGTCCGTACGCCATCCACCTGAGGAACGTGGCACGGCTGACGCCGGCGTTGACTGCGGCCAGGTCCACGGCCAGCCCGGCGCGACTGGCGTCGATCAGGCGCGCCTCGACGTCCGGCGTGAGCAGCCGGGCGCGCGAGGGGGCGTCTGAGCGGCGGACTTTGCGGCGGGGCATGGCGGGGACCGTAGGGCGACCGGACGGTTAGCGTCCCGGGCTGAACAGATGCCCGCAGGCCGGGCAGCAGACGGTCGAGGCCCGCTCGTTGTCGCCGCTGTCGCCGTACCCCTCCTGGAACCCGTCACCGAGTCGGTCCTCGCGCTCGGGGCTGTCGGCCCCGTCCGGGCCTTGAGGTAGTCCTTCGGGGTCCACCTGCCTGAGCAGCGCCTCCATCTCGTCATCGGCGAATCCGAGCGAGTCGAACAGCTCCGTGTCGGAGGTGACGAGATCTTCGAGGATCTCGGCCAGGGGGCCGGCGTCCCAGCCACCAGCCTCGGACAAGCGATTGAGCAGGATGAGGACCGCGTGCGCCTGGCGGTCGCTCGTTGAGGCCCATCCGCGGGTGACCGGGACGAGCCACCCTCCGTCATCGTCCACGAGGAGACCGTGGGGGATCGGCTCGCCGCGGGTCTGCATCTCGATCAGGGCCTTGCGGCGGCCGTGGCCGGCGATCGTCAGGCCGGTCCGCTCGTCGACCACGATGGTCTCGATGAAGCCGTGGGTCTCGATCGAGGCGATGAGCCGTTCGACCTCGTGCTTCTTGGGGTTGACCGGGTCGGGCGGCAGGTCGGTGAGCGGGATGTAGGTGATGTAGCGGGGGGCTTGAAGGCCGGTCACGGTGCTCCTGTCGCGCACCGGGCCGGATGGGAAGAGCGGCCGGCGGATCAGCGAGCCCGCGGACTTCAACCGCGGCGCCCCGGCTCGCTACCGGGACATGCCGTCATGGCCGGATCTTCCGGCCGCTCTTCGACCGGCGCCGCCCCACGTGTCCGGACGGGGCGGCGCCGGGGCTCGGCAGGGAAGTTCGACGGGTGCGCGTTCCGCCGGTTGCCGTCCGGGCCGCGCGAAGGACGCCACTGGCATACGGGTTAAGTCCCGGGCGTGGCCCTCGTTCACGACGTGGACATGGTGTACAGTTTCGAGTTGTGGCTGTACGAGCAAGCAGCCGCACCAGGTCTGGTGTAACGAATTCGGCCCTCACTCCGTCCATAGCGGCGGAAGGTCACCGGCAGCAGACCCCCAACGCTCCAAAGCCGGGACGAGCAACCGGCGAACCAGAGAGGTACCAACGCGATGTCCGACGAAAAGGGCGCACCCGCCGTAGACCACGGCGACCTTGCGCTGAGGGCGGCTGTGGCCTACCGCGTGAAGAATCGAGTCGCCGCCATCTGCGACCCGCTCATCAAGGCGAACTCCGAGCACATCAAGAACACGCGTGGGCTGCGCAGCACCACCGCGGAGATGCCCGTCGGCGGGCCCGACGGCAGGGCCGTCCCGGTCGGCACGTTCTCCCGCAGCCTGTCGAAGCCCAGCTTCTACGTGGAGGACGAGCGCGCGGTCTTCGACTACGCGGAGGAGCGCGACGAGCTCGACTACGTCATCCGCCCGGCCTTCCTCAAGCGCCTGCTGGCCCGTCTGCACTACGACCCCGCGACCGGTACGGTCATCGACCCGGAGACCGGCGAAGTGGTCCAGGGCATCGGCTACGACCCGGGCGGCGAGACCCTCAAGGTCAGCCCCCACTGGGACGCGGCCGGGGTGGAGGCGCTGGACGCCCTTCTCGGCTTCATCGAGCCGATGTTGGCGAACCTCCCCGAGCTGACCGCCGGCGACTTCCTCCAGAGCCTGGAGGCGGGCCGATGAGCACCCCCCTGTTCATGCTCGACGCCCCGTGCTCGCGGATCGACCCCGAGGTCATGTTCCCGGCCCCGTCCGACGCCCTCGGCCTCAAGATCGCCACGACCACCTGCGGCCGTTGCTCCTTCCAGGCGGAGTGCCTGAACTGGGCGTTGGCCCCGGCCAGCCGCTGCGACTACGGCGTCTTCGGCGGCTTGTCCGAGGACGACCGCCGGGCCCTGGTCAAGGAACGGAAGCTCGGCACGGCGGACCGCTCGTACTACGGGCCCCGCCCGCGCGCCGACCGGCGCATACCCGCCGCCGCCTGATCGACAGCACGCACCTGCCCACCCCCGCTGCGGCGGGGGCTCGGCACCTCATGCAAGGACCCCTTGTGATCCCCAGCGACACCCGTCTGACGCTGATCGACCAGGCGACCGACCACCGCGCCGAAGGCGACATCAGCGAGGCGACGCACAGCCTCTTCGTCCGGCACCTGCGCCGAGACGACATAGACGTACGCGACTGGCACCGCTGTGGTGACCTGGCCAAGACCGGCGCCCTCACCCACCACCAGGCCCGGATCGCGGCCGGCCAGCTCGTGGCGGCCGGCCTGCTCGACCGCCGGGTGCTCACCCGCCGCCGGCGTGGCGACAGGCAGTACGTCGAGTACCGCCTGCCCCTGGCCGCGGAAGGGGGCACGCAGTGAAGCACGACCTCGCAGACCTCGATGAGCAGTACGAAGTCGTAGCCGGCCGCAAGGCCCCGTACACGATGGTCCCGCACTGGATCACCCTGCACGAAGCCCTCGATCCGCAGGCCAAGGCGGTCTACGACGTCCTCGCCATGCACGTCAACCAGTCCCGGCAGGACGACGTCGTGTGGCCGACCCGATCCACCATCGCGGAGATGCTGGGCTGGAGCCGGGAACAGTCGCCGGACAAGTACATCCAGCAACTGGAAGCGGTCGGTGCGATCGACACCGAGGCGTTCACGCGGCCCAACGGCGCCGCGGGCAAGAAGTACATCGTCCACCAGACTCCGCCCCACGGCTTCAAGGGCGCGACCACCGTGGCCGAGTGGTACCGGCGCAAGCGCCAGGCCCTGGCCGCCGCAGGCCCGGCCCGGACGCCTGGCCGCCCCCGCAAGGCTGTGGCGCCTGCTCCAGCTCCCGACGACACGGACACGCCGAAGCCGTCGACCGCCAAGAAGGCGACCGCGAAGAAGGCCCCGGCCAAGAAGGCCACCGCGAAGAAGGAACGGACGGAGGCGGAGGTCCTGCTGGACCAGCGGGCCCAGAAGGGTGCGCAGATCTGGTGGGACGAGCGCGCCCCCGCCCACGTCGAGGCCAAGCAGATGTCGCGGCTCACCGGCACCCCGCAACAGCGCTCCCGGAAGTTCCTCGCCCTGCGCGGCATGATCCGCGGCGCCTTGGCCGTCAACTACGACCCGCGCCAGATCCTCGACGCCCTGGAAGAAATGAAGCTCTGGGTGCCCTCCGCCCAGCAGTTCGACGCCGCTCTCGGACGGCAGGACGGCGTGCAGACCAAGGCGACGGGCCGGCGCGGTGCACAGCCGATCTTCAAGAACGACCAGTGGAAGGCCGACCCGCCAGCGGAAGACGAGACGCCCTCCGCTCCTGACCTCGACGTGTTCGGCGTCGAAGCCGATGACGCTGCCTGAGCAACCCCCAGAGAGGAGGACCGACGAGATGTCCCTCGCCCTGCCTGCCCCCGTGCTGCCGAGCCCGAGCCGCGAACCGATGCTCGCTGCCGGTCCGATCGACAAGATCGCGGCCATCCTTCGGCAGCGCGGCCTGGACCCGGCCAAGGCCGCCATGACCCAGGACCGCCCTGACAACACCGAGGCGTACCAGCAGCAGGTGTTCCGGGAGGCGTGGGTGAACTCGCTGCGGTTGTCCGGCCACGCCGACTACGCGCGGTACACCCTGGACTCGCTGGACGAGCACCAGTACCCCGAGCACCTGCGGAAGTTCGTGGGGCAGCTCGCCGCCACGCGCCGTCACAACCGCGAGCAGGCCAAGCTGCCCGCGGAAGACCGGCACGAGCTGCGCCCGAACATCCGGCACCTGATCGCGGCGGGCGGCGTCGGGGCGGGCAAGACGGTGGCCGCCGCCGCGGCCGGCGCCTTCGCGGTCGAGTGCGGCCTGATGGCCCGCTTCGTCTCCCACTCGATGTACCTGGCCTGGCTCCGCCCGGACAGTGCCCCCGCAGGGCTGACGGTCACCCAGGTCCGGGAGCGCTACGAGCGGTGCGACCTGCTGATCGTGGACGACCTGTGCAACGAGATGGACGAGTACGCCACCAACCACGTCCGCACGCACACGTCGAACCTGATCACCGCGCGGATCAACTCCGGCCGGGCCACGCTGTTCACCACCAACCTGAACTTCGGTCAGGTCGAGGCCGTCCTCGGCGAGCGCCTGGCCTCGCGGGTCGGCAACCGTGCGACCGTCCTGCGGATGGTCGGCGACGACCGTAGAAAGCCCCAAAGGTGGTAAACCGCCTCATGTTGACCATGTAGGGGAGAACGATCACCACTGAGGGGCCACACGTGATCTAGGCTGTGCGGCGACCGGGCGCTCATGAGCAAGAGCGCATCAGGCCAACGCTCCTGGAGGACACCTGTGGCCCCACCCATGTCTACTGCGCGCTTCGCCACGCTGTCGGAAGGGGAGATCCGCTCAGCGGAACGCACCCTCATGGCCGGAACCTGGGCGATCACCTTCGGCGCGATGCTCTTCAGCGTGCTCACCGTGACGCCCCTCGTCTTGAGCGTCACACCCCACGGCTGGGAGTGGACGGCGCCCATCCTGGCCCTCGTCGTGGACTCCGCGGTCATCATCGTCGTCCGTCTGGACGCGGTGATCGTGCGGCTCGGTGGAGAGGGCGGTGCGTGGCCGCTCATCCTCCGCTGGATGACCGGCATCATGACGCTCGCCCTCAACGTGGGGAACTCCGCACTTCACCGCGACTGGGTTGGGGTGGCCGTGCACTCCGTTGCCCCTCTCCTGCTGATCGTCACCGCCGAGGCCGGCCTCGCCTACCGCCGCGCCATCAGCACCGCCCTCGCCCGCATCTCGAACGAGCAGGCCGAAGCCGCGGAGCGCGAGCGCCAAGCACGCGAAGCCCAGGCGAAGCGACTCCGGGAGGAGCAGGAGAAGGCGAACGCGGCCCAGGAACAGGCTGAGCGCGAGGCCCGCGAGCACGCGCTGCGCCTGGAGAAGGAGAAGGCCGAGCAGGAGGAAGCCCGCCTCCGGTCGGAGCGCGAGCACCAACTGGCCCTGGAGCAGGAGCGCACGAGGCGCGAGGAGCAGCAGGCGCGCCTTCGCCTTGAGGAGGAAGCGGCGGCCCGGGACCACGCCCTTCTTGTGGAACGCGAGCGGGCTCAGCGCGAGCTGGCCGAGCGCCGCCGGATTGAGGACCGGGAGGAGCGGGAGCGCCGCGAGAAGCAGGCCCTGGAGGCTGCCGCGGGGAGGCAGCTTGCCGGCGTCTCGCCCGCGCAGGCCCGCCCCCAGCCCACGGTCACGGCGAGGGTGACGGCGAAGCCGTCCAAGACCGTCGAGCCGGTGGTGATGTCGCAGGAGTTCGCCGGGATGACCCAGTCCGAAGCGGAGCAGGCCCTGTTCAAGCTGTACAAGGAGGCCCGCGACGCGAACACCGCCGAGAACTGGAAGCGCGACAACCCCCTCTTCCAGCCCGGCGGCGCGTTCTGCGGCAGCAACCTCGGCCGCCGGCTCGGACGCTCGGACGCGGCGGGCCGGACCAACGTCATGCCGAAGTTCGAGGAGTGGTACGACGCCCAGACGGCCGCGCAGACGGAGAAGTCCCGAGAACTGCTCGGCGTCGGCTGAGCGCCGCTACAGCTCTGCCCCGGCGGGCGCCTCGTATTCTCGGGGCGCCCGCCGTCGTCTTCAACGGCCGACCTCGAACGGACCCCACCGCATGGACCGCACCCAGCAAGCCGCCCAGGCCCGGCTGATTGCCGCCGGCCACGCCCGCGAGGTCGCCGACTTCGCCCGCGGCATCGTGGGGGGCACGTCCAGCGACGCTCCCGCGATCGAACGCATCCAGGAGGCCCGTCGGCTGAGACTCCTCAGTCTCCAGCAGCTCAACTGGACCGTGCGCGCGGAAGTCCTCCAGGGCACGCCGTGGTCGGTGATCGCGGCGGGGCTCGGGCGCGACGAGGAGGCCGTCCGCGCCCAGTTCGAGGTCGGCACGCAGCAGTGGGCCGACCGAACCGCCCAGGACCCGGAAGCCGAGCAGCGAAGCCTCGCCGAAGCCGAGGCCCTGGACGAGTGGTACCGGGTCCAGGCTGTGGATCTCCTTGACCCCGTGGCCACAGCGCCGGTTTCGAGCCTCTTCACTCACCCCAAAAACTAGCCAACCTGGTAAACTGTAAACCACGTCCACGGAAGGTCTTAAGGCCGTCCGCTGGCGCACCATGCCCCCGGTACGAGCAAGCCGAGGGCGCACAACGCTCCACCACAGCCAGGAGGAACGGTCACACATGGCCGAAACGACCACCGAGGCGCCTCTTCTCACAGTCGATGAGGCCATGATCGAAGTCATGCGGGAGATCGGGCCCGTCGGCAAGAACGGCCGCAACAGAGACCAGGGCTACACCTTCCGAGCGCAGGAAGACATCGTCGCCGCGGCGCGAAAGCCGATGGCCAAGTACGGGCTGCGCATGCTGCCGAGGGTGATCAGCCACGAGCACTTCACCCGGGGCAAGGTCAACGTCGCGATCATCGAGGTCGAGTACACCTTCCGAGGCCCCGGCGGTGACACCATGCCCCCCATCCTCGTGATCGGGGAAGGCGCCGACGTCTCGGACAAGGCCAGCAACAAGGCCATGACGGCCGCGAAGAAGTACGCCTACATCCAGGCGTTCGAGATCGCGGACGGCGCCGACGACGGCGACAACGACCACCCTGCTGCTGTGCGTGGGCCGCTCGACTGGTACCTCGACCAGATCCGCCGGCCGGAGGTCTGGCAGAACCCGGAGGAGCTGAGGAAGCTCCGAGACCGGGCGGTTCGCGAGCAGGTCGCGGACGCCCCGATGCCGAATACCCCGGGGCGGACCTTCCGACAGGAAGTCGAGGCACAGGGCGCGAAGCTGATCCGGGAGCAGCGGGAGCGCGACGCGCGTCAGGCCGAGGAACGGGAGGCCATCCAAGCGCAGATGTCCGCCGAGTACCCCACCCCGTACGACCCAGACGACGATCCGTGGCTTCGTCCCTCACCGCCTGCTGCATCGGGCGCTCACGTCCAGCAGCCCGGCCCTGGCCATGAGGTGGAGCCGGACCAGGGCCGGCGCCCCGCGTCCGTCGTACCGGACGCGGGCGTGATCGAGGGCCAGTTGGCAGCGGCCTTGGCGGACACCGAGAACCGGGAGCAGCGGTTGAACGCACTGCGCGCCCAGTACGGCCCTGCCGCTCTCGCCCAGACCGTCGTACGGACGGAGTGGGGCACCGTCGATGCCAACAGCGCCATCACGATGGCCCTGATGTCTCCCCCTCGGGCGCCCAAAGTGGCTGAGGAGGCAGCGCCACCCCCGGCGTCGAGGCCCGCCGCTCCTCCGGCTGAGAGCCAGCGCGCACGTGCCGACAACGCTGCGGACCGGGCCAGGGAGAACATGATGGCCGAGCTGGAGTTCCAGGCCCAGATGTTGGGCCAGGGCACCTTGGAGTTCGTCGCAGACCTTCTCCCGCCGGGTGCGACCAGCCTTGAACAGGTCACCGGGGTACGGGCGATCCAGGACCACATCCGCGGGCACCGGCCCCAGGTCGTCGCGGCTCTAGTGGAGCAGGGGTTGAAGCAGGCGGCAGTGGACTACGCGAAGTTCGCTGATCGTGTGCCGGCCAGGAACATCACGGCCTTCATCCACGGGGTGCTCCATCCCCAGCGGTGACGTGACGTGCCGAACTCTCCCGGGAAACCGAGGAGAGTTCGGCCTCATCCGAACCGGCCCTTCCCACGTCACGTCACGTCACCTCCCGTGGTTCGGGCCGGAGGTCTTCACCCCCTGTTCCCACTAGGAACACGGGGTTCGGGTTCGGGGTTCGGCGCCTCCGGGTTCGGGGATGCGCCCGTCCCGGGGTTTGAGGGTTCGAGGCTCGGGGTTCGGGGTTCGGGGTGCGCCCGTCCCTGGGGTTCGGGGGTTCGCCCAGCCCCGAGTTCGGGGGTTCGCCAGCACCGGGGTTCGGGGGTTCGCGGACACCAGGGGTTCGGGAGCCACGAGTCGGGAGGTTCGGGGTTCGCCCGCTCCGGCCTCACCGTTCCCAGTGGGAACAGGGGGCTCGCAGGACGGACGCACGGTCTTCGGGTGACCTGTTCCCACTGGGAACATCCCTGAGACGGATGCGAATGATGGCCTGCTGATGTCAGCTTCCCGGGTGCCTGACCTGCGCAGACGCGGGCGCACCCCGAACCCGAACCCTGGTACGGAGCGAAGCGAACCCGTACCCCCGTACCCCCG